>JBHIER010000136.1:0-7961 GCA_046760705.1 bacterium | reverse complement strand
GATCAACTCACCGCTCAGGTGGAGAGACTGCAACAGAAGCTGAGCGAGAAGTGAGCCCGGCAGAGCCCAAAGGGGAGGGGATGCGGCCATCTGTTCCCTCACTTGTCCGTCTTGCCCTCCCCTTTTCATCCGTTCACCGATCAAAACGCTTTCCGCAGAGCCAACCCGATTGCAACCCCACGGGGCCACCGCGGTTCAACACTTAAGGTGATCCCCTCCTCATCAAATCTGAAAAGATGAGCATCCACATAGGCATCGATCATTGAATAGACGATCACACCGGCTGTCCACCACAGATATAGGTTGCGGCGTTCCAATCGGTCCAGATACTTCTGGTACTGTTCATCGGTCGTGGATTGTGCTGCCTCATAGGCTTTATTGGCCTTTTCATTCTCCATCACCGCGGAGACGATCAGACCAGATTCGATGAGGAAGATGACCCCACTTTTGACATAGTGTTCCGTATAGACCTGTCCCCATCCGGGGAAGACTGCAGACCTGACGGCCGCGCCCCAGGGCGATTTTGACTCTGGAGGAGCTCCTTTTCTGTCGGTAGTATCGGGCCAGACAACCTGCCCTGAGACGGACCCACTGAACAGAAAAGTTGCGACTAATACGCCCAACACTCTTATCCTTAGCCTAAGCAATTTCCCTGTATCCCTGAGCCAATTTTGGCTGCTGGTCTGGTCTTTTAGCCAAGTTCTCGACTTATCCACCGGCCCCTGTTCGGGCATCGCCCCCCAAATTCTCCAGCTCCTCCTCCCGGCCGATGAAATAAGGAGGTTCTACCTTTCCTGCGACGACAAAAGGAGGTTCAGTTACAGTTTTCATCACATTCTCCTTTGCAGCCAGATCTGGCTACAGCCAATTTTTGGCTGTAATATAAGGCGGTTTGAACGCCCGGTAAAGCGAAGATGGCCAGACGGGCCTCAGTCAGAAAAGGCACTTCTGTTTACTTTTTGCCAATTCCCGGCTCCATCGTCGGTAATCGGCCAACTTAAACCCAGGTTTTTCCCAACCCTTTTTCCCCAGAGCTAAATCTTCTACACCGCAGGGGGCCTCTTCACAGCCAAGGCAGGCCCCGTCGCATTCGGCCGCCGGTTCGAACCTCTCTCCCCGTCGCCGGTAAAGGGGAATGTCGATCCCCTCGCAATTTGTAGAACTCATGAACTCTCTGTTCAGACCAAAGGGTTTTCCGTCCACCAGTTCGTATTCCATACAGAGGGCGAAGCTTATCCCCAGCTTGTCGCACAGATTTCGCATCAGGTCGAAGAGCCGTTTTCGATAATCTGTCCTGGCGTGAAGAGCGTTATCGATGCGCTCGGTGTAGAGCCTTTTTAGATCGTAAGCCAGCCCGTGTCCGAAAAGAGTTAGCTTGGCAAAGATCTCTTCGGTCATGGCCAAGCAGACATCCATGACGCTGGCCACCACATGGTTTGCCCCACAGTCGACGGCCCTTTGGATTACGGCCCGCAGAGATTTGGGTTCGTCGGTCAAATAGGGTATGATGGGGTCGATCCGGCAGACGGTGTGCACACCGGCCGCTCTTAAGCGGCTCAAGCTGTCAAAGAGATCGTCGGTGGTGGCGCCGCTGGCCATGAGCTGGCGGCGCAGGGGTTCGTCCAAGGTCAAAATCGAAAATTGGCCGAAAGAGTGGGGCTGGCTCTTCAGCAGACCGATCACTTCATCGCTCACCAGGTGTTTGGTGATAAATTCGATGGGGATGTTTCGGCTCACGAACTCGGTGATGATTTTCTCCGATAGGCGATACTCGTCGTTCAGGGGCTGAAAAGGATCGGTCACCGGAGAGAGATATCCGCAACTGGCCACATCGATGCTCTCCAACTGCTCGGCCACCACTCGATCAAAATCCCGGCAGACGGTGACCACACCTCTCTCTCGAAAGAGCTGAAAATAGCCTGGCAGGGCCTTCGCATAACAAAAGAAGCAGTCGATTGAACAGCCGTTGTACGGGTTTATGAGCAACCGCTCACCAGTGCACTCCCGCTTGCCAGGCCACCACCCGTGAAGCTCCTTCTGAGAGTCAACCAGAATGTGGGGGACAGGATACTCGATCAGCTCGCACGTTTTGAGGGACTTTCCAATTTGGATCTCAACTTCTTCAGCCATCCGCTTCCCATCCTGTTCCATTCATCAGCCACTGCCGAGGATACGACTCAACATACATTCTAATGCAATTTGTAAGGCTTGTCAACCTAAAACTTACCAGCCTGCAGGTCACACACTATTATGACAGACATACGGACATATTGACGTATGTGCCGCCATCGTGGATTGGTCATAATGTCTCACCCCCTCTCAGAATTTTTGCCATTATGACGAGCGAAGGCTTGTGAGCGGATAAACGCTTTTGAAATCAACGGTCCAAAAATTTTTGTAAGTTCATTATTATCAAAAGCAAATGAGGCACAATAGGGATTGCATATCAAAAATTTCTCAATTTTGGCACAAATTTCGCTTTCGCCTTTTGGAGAATGCGAAAGAGAGATTTTAGTCCAGAGAGGAGGTGAGAAGAATGAGACTCATGAGGTATCGCCCGACAGGGGATCTGTTCAACATAGGGGCCGAGATGAGTCGTCTGTTTGATGGCCTCTTCAACTGGGTTCCGGAAGTGGGGCTGGGTTTTGGCACCTACGGCCCCGACGTGGATATGAGCGAGTCCGATAATGATGTTCGTCTCTCCGTGGAAATCCCAGGAATGGATCAGAAGGACATCAAGGTGACAGTCAACGACAACGTCCTGACCTTGAGCGGTGAGAAGAGACGCGAGGATGAGGTCAAAGATGCCAGCTACCGTATCACCGAGCGTAGTTTCGGCAGCTTCAGGAGGTCTTTCACCCTTCCTACGTCCATTCAAGCCGATAAGGTGACGGCGACTTACAAGAACGGGGTCTTGAACATCACCCTGCCCAAGGCAGAGGAAGCGAAACCCAGGGAGATAGCCGTCAAGGCGGCCTAAAGGTCACATTGCGGCGCAACTTTTCTGTTAGGGAGAAGTTGCGCCGCCCCCAAGTAGCAGCCCCGGAGAGTGAGCAGAAGGAAAAAGGAAAGGAGGTCAGCAGTGATGAAGATAAGACCCTTGCGGGATAAAGTTGTGGTAAAGAGGCTTGAGGAGGAGGAGAAGAAGGTGGGGGGGATCATCATCCCCGATACGGCCAAAGAGAAGCCCATGCAGGGTAAGGTGATGGCCGTGGGCCCAGGAGCTGTGGACAAGAGCGGCCAACGGACCGCCCCGGAGGTGAAGAAGGGGGATCGGGTACTCTTTGGCAAGTATGCCGGGACTGAGGTGTCCATCGACGGGGGGGACTATCTCATTCTCGACAGCAGTGATATTTACGCAATTCTCACATCGTAGAGTTTAGAGCAGGAGGGCAGAGATGGCGAAACAGTTAGTTTTTGAGGAGCAGGCGCGGCGGAAGCTGTTGGATGGGGTGAACACCTTGGCCAATGCAGTCAAGGTCACTTTGGGTCCGGCTGGCCGGACGGTTGTATTGCAGCGCTCGTTTGGGAGCCCCACGGTGACCATTGACGGGGTGACGGTGGCCAAAGAGATCGAGCTCAAGGACCCTTATGAAAACATGGGAGCCCAGATGACCAAGGAGGTGGCCGAGAAGACCTCGGATGTGGCTGGAGATGGGACGACGACGGCCACGGTCCTGGCTCAGGCCATCTTTCGGGAAGGGTTGAAGAACGTGACGGCCGGAGCAAATCCCATGGCCTTGAGGCAGGGTATTGAGAAGGCGGTGGAGGCCGTGGTCGCAGAGGTCAAGCGAACTGCCAAGCCAGTAAAGGGGCGGACAGAGATTGCCCAAGTAGGGACGTTGTCAGCCCACGGTGATGAGGCCGTCGGAACTCTGATCGCCGACGCAATGGAAAAGGTGGGCAAAGACGGGGTGATCACGGTGGAGGAAGGCAAGGGGATGGAGAATACTCTGGAGGTTGTGGAGGGGATGCAGTTTGATCGGGGATACTTGTCGCCCTATTTTATCACCGATGCGGAGGCGATGGAGGTCAACTTAGAGGACGTGTACGTGCTCATTTATGACAAGAAGATCTCCTCGTTGAAGGATCTGCTGCCTTTACTGGAGAAGATTTCCCAGACCGGTAAGCCGTTACTGGTGATCGGTGAGGATGTGGAGGGAGAAGCGTTGGCCACCTTGGTGGTGAACAAGCTGCGGGGCACGTTGCGGTGTGCGGCGGTAAAAGCGCCCGGCTACGGGGATCGGCGCAAGGCCATGTTGGAGGATATCGCCATCTTAACCGGAGGCAAAGTGATCAGTGAGGATGCGGGGATGAAGCTGGAAGGAGTGCAGATTGGCGACTTAGGTCGGGCCAAGCGCGTGAACATAGACAAGGAGAACACAACCATCATCGAGGGGGCGGGGACGAAGAAGGAGATTCAGGGCCGGGTGGCGCAGATTCGGAAGATGATCGAGGAGACCAAATCGGACTACGACCGGGAAAAGCTGCAGGAGCGGTTGGCTAAGTTGGCCGGTGGGGTGGGGGTGATCAACGTAGGAGCGGCCACAGAGGTGGAGATGAAGGAGAAGAAAGCCCGCGTGGAAGACGCATTCCATGCAACCCGGGCGGCCGTTGAGGAGGGGGTGGTCCCAGGCGGTGGTGTGGCCTTCCTGCGGGCGTTGAAGGCCCTGGATGGGTTAAAAACCGACGGAGATGAACAGATCGGAGTGAACATCGTCCGGCGAGCCCTGGAGGAACCGTGTCGCATGATTGCCCAAAACGCAGGGGTGGACGGTTCCGTGGTGGTGGAGAAAGTGAAGTCAGGCACTGGCAATTTTGGTTTTAATGCGGCCACGATGGCCTATGAGGATGTGGTCAAGGTGGGGGTGATCGATCCGGCCAAGGTGACGCGGGCGGCCCTGGAGAATGCGGCCAGTATTGCCGCCCTGATGCTCACCACCGAGGCCCTGGTAACCGAGAAGCCAGAAGAGGAGAAGAAACCCTCGACACCACCCCCTGTGCCGGAGTACTGAGCCTGTTCACACTCTGCGAAAAAGGGGTGTCCGTAGGGGAGGAGAACCGGTCTTCCTCCCCTTTTTCTATTGTCCACATCTCGGAGATGGGACACATTTTTGAGATGTTCCTCTTACCTGGTGAAGGATCTGACGTCGGGCGGTACCTGAGGGCACCTGTTAGACAGGGCGTCACTGGGGCAGGTGACGAACTCGCCAGCGGTGAATGTCCGTTGCCAACTCCTCACGCACAGTCCCGAAGCTATGGCTATCGTGGTATGCGAGAAACGTCACGTCGGATGCCCCCGCCCCTTTGAGCGCGCGATACAGAGGCAGCAGGACATCCTCCATTGTGACCTGGAAATCGTCCCAGCCACCGATTAGGAGGATGGAGCGCTCAGCAAGGCGCGATGCGTTCTCTCTGAGACCATATATGTCCTGATGTTCAGCAAGCTCTTGGAGCCCTAACTCCAGATCAAATCTGGCTGGACCATTCGGGGCACGGGTGCTCGCCAACATCTGGCGTATCGCCTTACTGTACTGAGGGTCTCCCTGCACCTTTCGGATGAACACCCCGTGGTCGTTTCCGGCAATCGAAATCACGCGACGAACTCCGGGATCGGTGGCTGCATAGGCCATTGCCATGCCTCCGCCGTAACTGTATCCGCCCAATGCAATCCTGGTGGCATCGACCCTGAACCGTTCCCGTATCTCGGGCCGCCTCAGCCACTTTAGGGCAGCTCCGATGTCCTCTAAAGTGTGCGCAAAGCTCGATGTGCCTTCGCTGGAATGCAGACCCCGAGGATTGAACATGAGGACATTGATGTCGCGCTGAGCCAAGAGCGCTCCTAAACCCAGTACGTCCCGTGAATTGCCCGGCCAACCAGGGACGAGAAGGAGCGTGCCTATAGGGTTACCTTCCACACTTGGGAAGAACTGACCTCGGACGTAGCTGCCGTCGCTGAGCAACTCAACAGAGACCGATTGCGCCCGCTGGCTGAGCAACGAGAGCGGGAAGGTGGCAACGGCAAGTACGCCGATCAGAAATTGTCTGCGCATCTATCACTCCTCGTGTCGTGCAATCCCGCCAATGCCACAACGGACTACAAAGAGCTGAAAGACCTCTTGCTGTCTCCCGACAATTAAATCACTTCAAGAGAAAAGTCAAGCGTTTTTCTTAGGGCTGCCCAGTATGTCTGCCTAAATCGAATATCATGACGAATTGATCAGAAATAGACCGGAGATGAATTCGACAGATGACCAAAGTGTGAAGTGGACCACGGGGGGGGCGGCCACGTTCCTTCTGGTAGCCCAGGTGTCCAGATATGGGCCAGATTCCTTTTGACCGCTGAGAAAAGGGGGGAGTGGGCCCAGGTGGCTAACCTGCCCGTAGAGTGGCCAGCAGTCTGGCCATGTCATCGGGCAGATCGGAGCAGAAGTCCATCCTCTTGCCAGTTTCAGGATGGACGAATCCGAGCCCGGCCGCGTGGAGGGCCTGGCGCCTCATCAGCTTGAGGAGTTCGGTTGCCTCCTCCCGCTTCTTTGGAGTCAGGCCACCCAGTCTCTTGCGCCGGCCTCTGTACTGGGAATCGCCAAAGACAGGATGGCCGATGTGGGCCAGGTGGACTCGAATCTGATGGGTTCGCCCGGTCTCAAGTTCTAAAGAGATATAGGAACATAACCCGAAGTTCTCCAGAACATCGAAGTTTGTTGCAGCCACACGACCGTAGATGGGGGCCACGGCCATCCTCTTCCGATCGACCAGATCCCTCCCAATGGGGGCCTCGATTCGACCCCAGGTGGTTTCAAAGGTTCCCCAGACAATGGCCAGATATTGGCGCTTCACGGTTCGAAACTGGATTTGCCTGGCCAGATTCAAATGGGCGCTGTCTGTCTTGGCCACCACTAACAGACCCGATGTGTCTTTGTCCAGCCTGTGGACAATACCCGGACGCAAGGGCCCACCCAAGGATGAGAGGCGATCGCAGTGGTGAAGAAGAGCATTAACCAGAGTGCCGGAGGTGTTGCCTGCCGCTGGATGGACGACCATACCTGCCGGCTTATTGATAACTAACAGGGCATCGTCCTCAAAGAAGATGTCCAGGGGAATATCCTCCGGGGCGACGGACAGTTTCTCGGGTTCAGGAAGAGTGATTTCGATCACTTCTCCGGGTCTTACGAGATGGTGGGCTTTGGCCGGTAGCCCGTTGACGGTGATGTTCCCTTCAGAGATGAGTCTGTGCACGGTGTTTCGTGAGACGCCTTTCTTTATGATATCAAGGAGGTACAGGTCGAGCCTCTTCTGCTTCGTTCTTCGCGGAACCACCTTTGTGAACTTTCTTTCCATGCTAAGATTCCTTCTTTAAGAGCAACGTGTACAGCAGGAGAGCCACTCCTGCGGTCACGGCTATGTCGGCCACATTGAAGATCGGCCACCGTGTGTTACCAACCCCCAGGTCAATAAAGTCGACCACTTCGCCGAAACGGAATCGATCGATGAGGTTACCAACAGCGCCGCCGAGGATAAGGGCCAACGCCCTTTTGGACCACACCCTCTCCTTCGGGATTCTAAACAGATAGTAGAGGATGAAAAGACTGGCCAGGACGGAGAAGATGACAAAGAACAGCCTCCCCCCGAGCGGCAGACCGAAGGCACCCTTAGGATTGTGAATGTATGTGATCTTTACAAGGGAGCCGACGAGCTGAACCGATTCCTTCAGCTGGAGGGCCCTCTGCACGAGAGCCTTGGAGCTCTGATCTGCCAGGACCGTCAGAACAAATGCGAGCCAAGCCTTCAAACCGATTCGAGTCCTCTTGAACAAAGGGTCCCCGTTTCCGCAAACGCGAAACGATAGTCATAGCAGCCGCGGGAGGCCGCCTACTCCATCTGCTCCTCTTCGGATTTGCAAACGATGCATTTTGTGGCGTGAGGCACAGCCTTCAACCGCTCCTTGGAGATCTGCTTCC
>JBHIER010000135.1:0-7966 GCA_046760705.1 bacterium | reverse complement strand
ACGCCCACACGGGGCTACACTACATTCGCATAGGAGAATATCCCCCTCCAGCGAAACTGCAGGTGATTTGTAGTGTAGGGGCTTGTCCCCGTAATATTCACGCCCACACGGGGCTACACTACATTCGCATAGGAGAATATCCTCCTACAGAGAGACTGCAGGTGAATTGCAGTCTAGGGGCTTGTCCCCGTAACAATCACGCCCACCTGTCTGCGGGCTCACGCACAGGCGGGCAAGGGGCTCCACTACTGGTGAAGATGGTCGTACAGGTTCTGAGCCAAGTTCGCACTGATCCCTTCCACGTCTTTGATCTCCTCCACCGACGCCTTTTTCAACCTTTTGATGGACCCGAAGTGTCTCAACAGCGTTGTCCTTCTCCTGGGCCCGATGCCTGGGATCTTCTCCAATTCTGACCGGACGGTCCGCTTTCTGCGGAGTTTTCGGTGGTATTCGATGGCGAATCGATGGGCCTCATCCCTGATTCGCTGCAGCAGTCTCAGGGCCGACGAGCCCTTGGGGATCGTTTGGGGATCGGTGAGATTCGGCAGATAGACCTCGTCGAGCCGCTTGGCCAACCCGATGGCCTCGACCTCTTTCACTCCCAGCTCCTTCAATACATCTAAGGCGCTGGACAGATGGCCCTGACCTCCATCGATCAGAATCAGATCGGGAAGGGACTTCTCCTCATCGATGAGTCGCCGGAACCGTCGTCCCACCACCTCTCTCATCATGGCGTAGTCGTCCTGACCGGCCACGCCTCTGATTTTGAAGCGGCGATACTCGCTCTTTCGTCTCCTGCCATCGCAAAAGGTGACCAGCGATCCGGCGGCGTCGGTGCCGGAGATGTTGGAGATGTCGAAGGCCTCGATACGCCTCGGCGGCCGGCGTAACTTGAGCACCCGCTGGAGTTCAGCCACGATGCCGGGGACCCTCTCTCGCTCCTTCTCCCTTTGCAACCTGGCCTCTACCAGCAAAAGCTCCGCATTCTGCTTGGCCATTCGGACCAGCTTCGCCTTCTCCCCCCGCTGCGGAACCACCAATCTGACCCGCCCTCCCCGTCTCCGACTGAGCCATTCGGCGGTGTTATCGGCCCCCTCGATCTCACCCTCCAGATAGAGTTGATCGGGAATGAAAGTGGCTCTCAGGTAGTGTTGTTCCACAAAGCCGGTCAGAATCTCTGTGTCCGATTTCCCTTTTGTGCCGTCCAAAAAATAGTATTCCCGGCCGATGAGCTTGCCGTCTCGTATCTGGAGGACGACCCCGCAGGCCTGACCATCATCCACGGCCACAGCGATCACGTCCCGGTCGATCAACTGGGTTGAGACTATCTTCTGTTTCATCGAAATACGCTCCACGTAGCGGAGCTGATCCCGCAGCCGGGCCGCCTCCTCAAACCTCTGGTCCCGGGCGGCCTCCCTCATCCTCGTCTCCAGGTCGACCAGGAGGGCCGAGCTGTGTCCGGAGAGAAAGGCGCAAATCTGGCGTACCATCTCCTCGTAAGCACTCTTCGACGACTCCCTCTTAAGACAGGGAGCCAGACATTGGCCGATATGATAGTAGAGGCAGCTCTTCCCCTCCTCCGGCCCGGGAAGCCTCACCCCACAACTGCGTACCGGAAAGATCTTGCGCAGCGTCTTGAGCAGTTTCCGCATCTTTTTGACTTCGGTGTATGGGCCGAAATAGGTCGCCCCGTCCTTTTCCAACCGCCGCGTGGCCACAATACGGGGGAAGGGCTCCTTCGTCACCTTAACGTACGGAAATTTCTTGTCGTCCTTCAAATTGACATTATACCGGGGTCTGTGCTCCTTGATCAGTGTAGCCTCTAAGATGAGAGCCTCAACCTCGCTGTCGGTCACAATGTACTCAAAATCGTCAATCCGTGAGATCATGGACAACTGCCGCGGCGTAGTGGGACCGGGCTCTTGGAGATAGGAGCGCAACCGATGGCGCAAGGATTTGGCCTTGCCGATGTAGATGATCTCACTCTTTGAGTCTTTCATCAAATAGACCCCGGGCTTCTGCGGGAGCTGGGACAGCTTCTCCTTCAGAACCGTTGTTCGCCCTTCGGTGAAAGCCATTTTTTGACCTCGGTCAACAGTGTCTCTCTATCCGAGCAGGTCAGAGGTTTTGTCGGAAGCGAATTCAAGAAGAGGGGTCCGTAGCTTGAGGTGAGCACCCGGGTATCGCAGACCAGCACCACCCCTCGATCCTCCCGGCTCCTGATCAACCGGCCGAAGCCCTGCCGAAATTTGATCACAGCCTCAGGCAGACAGTACTGCTGAAAAGGGTCCAGTCCCCGACGCTCGAGGGCCTCCATCTGCGCTTCGACTATCGGTTCGGTGGGAACGGCGAAGGGCAATTTGGCCAGAAATAGCACCTCCAGTGCCTCACCGGACAGGTCCACACCTTCCCAAAAACTTTCAGTGCCCATCAGGACCGAGCTCTTCTCCTCCTTGAACTGAGCCATAATACGAGATCGGGAGCCATCCATCCCCTGGCCGAGCACGAGGACCCCCTCCCTCTCCAATGGATCTTTCACGTCTGCGTATGCGGAGGTGAGCATATGGTGGGAGGTGAACAGGGCTAACGTTCCCCTGCGTGTGGCGAGCGCCACCTCTTCGATGAGTCGGCCGATCTCCCTTCGAAAATTGCTCTCCTTTGGAGACGGCAGAAAGGTCGGTACACAGACCAGGGCCTGGCCGTCGAAATCGAAGGGGGACCCGACACTGAGCTGAGCCGTCGTTTCGGGGTCAAGGCCCAGCCGGCCCAACACGTAATCGAAGCGCTCACCTACCGTCAGGGTGGCTGAGGTGAAGATGACGGTGCTCAGATCCTTGTAGAATTGAGATTGCATCAACTCACCGATCTCCAGAGGGGCTGCGTACAGGCGGGCATCGTAGCGGTCCTCCTGGGAGGGAAGCTCGACCCAGTAGACGTACCCCTCATCATCGGCCTTCAGCAGAAAGGAGAGATCTGAAATCAGGTCCTTACACTCCTGGGCGCGACCGCTCACATCCTGCGTCAGCTCGGCCTGGGCGGGGAAAGAGCCATCCGGAAGTTCACTGAGCGCGGTCTGTATCCTGGACAGCTCGCCGCAGAGCCTTTTTAACGCACCCAGCAACTCGGCCGAGGATTCAACGGTGACGATGGGACGGCTGCTACCGTACCTCAATTTCGCCCTGTACCGCTGCCGGGTCCCACCGGCCCTACGGATCGCCTCCTGGTTCAATCGAACGAAGAATTCCGTCGCTGCCGCACGGGCCCGATCGGCTCGGTCGATGGCACTCTTGAGGCGTTTGGTCAGCATCCCCTTCTGCACCGTTCCCAGGCCAGCCCTTTCGACCCTTCTCAGAAGGGAGACCAAGAGGCCAACCTCGACCTTCTCTTTCAGATACAACCGGTTGATGAGGCTCCGCACCCGCCAGAGGGTGAAATCGTGGCCAAAATGCTGGGCGGCCACCTTTTCAATGGTGTGGGCCTCGTCGAAGACGAGGCACCGGTACTTGTCTAAAACCGCATGATCGGCGAGCGCATCGGAGAAGAGGAGAGCGTGGTTGGTGACCACGATGTGGGCCCCCTGGGCTGCCGCTCGGACCTTTTGGTAAAAGCAGCGATCCTTGTATTTGCACCTCTGTCCCAGACAGTAGGTGCTCTCGGCACACACCTTGTTCCACAACCCGGATTTTTGGAAGAGCCTGAATCCCGTATTTTCAGAGATATCCCCGCTGACCGTCCCCTTCAGCCACGTGACCAGGGGAAGGATCTCCGAGCGCTCCTCTTTACTCAAGTCGGTCTCGGCCAGGGTTCGGTACCACTTGTTCAAACAGAGATAGCCGGATCGGCCCTTGAGCAGAACCGCTTTAAAGGATTTGTCCGTCGCCTCTCTCAGGAGAGGGATATCACTGTAGAACAACTGTTCCTGAAGGTTCTTCGTCTTGGTGGAGACGATGACCCGCTCACCACTCTGGAGAGCCCAATGGATGGCCGGTATCAGGTACGCCAGGGTCTTGCCCACGCCGGTTCCGGCTTCCACCACCAAAAACTGAGAGTTGTTGAAGGCCTGGGCCACCTCCCTGGCCATCTTCACCTGCTGGGGTCTCTCTTCGTAGTGAGGCAGTGTTCTGCTCAGCTCCCCTTCGGGCCCAAAAGTCTTCTCGATGGTCTCCACGTCAAGTGTGGTCGGCTCTCTCTTTCGCTTTCGCCGGCTTTCCCCTTTAACGTTGAAGAGATCGAGCAGCAGTTCTCGATCCTCATTCCGTCCGCCGATCTTTCTCAGGGGAGCTGTGCGCACAGTCCGGCTGAAAAGACGGTGCAAAGGCGACGCCGGTGGCGTCAGCCGGGCCATGGTCTGGAGGGTGTCGAGGTCGAACCGCCCCACATATTCAGTCAGAGCCAGAAAGAGTCTGGCCGTGTTCTCAGCATCGCCCCCGGCCCGATGGGCCGAGGGTGAGGGGATACGAAAGTAGGTCAGTAGTGTTGGCAATTGATGGTTTTTCAGCCTCGGGAGCACAATTCGGGAGAGGGTGAGCGTGTCGAAGATCTCCCCCATCAGGTCTGCCATCCCCCGGCTTTTCAGTTGACGGTTCAGGAACCCCAGATCGAACGGGCCGTTGTGGACGACGATGGGATCATCGCCGAGGAAGTGACAGAAGTCGATGAGGATCGAAGAGAGGGGCGGTTGATCGGCGCAGTCGCCGTCAGAGATACCGGTGAGGTGTGTGATCACTGGAGGGATCGGCTTTGTCGGGGAGACAAGGCGTCCGAAGCGCTCAGCGATTTCGCCTCCTCTCACCCTGACAGCGCCCAGCTCAATGATCTCGTCGCGCTCCGGGTCGGTACCTGTCGTTTCAATATCGATGGCAACAAAGTTCTCCAGACTGTCCTTCACCGTTTTACCAATGCAAAATGAAATGTCGAAAGGCCCTGGGGATGATCTGGCGGAGCGATTGCTTGATTTTTCTGTTGGGCTCCCAGGCATTTTGCACTTCATTTTGACTTGCTAATTGTTAGTTGCTAAATTTTCATTTTATTGTCCTGTCCACATCTTGATTCCATGGCCAGGGAGGAAAAGCATCGCAAGCTCGGTCGCCTATTTCCGCAGCACCTCTTCGACCCGTCTCATGGCGCAGAATTGGCCGCACATGGTGCACAGTTCGCTGTCTTTGGGGGTGCTTTCGGACCGGTACCGCTTCGATTTCTCCGGATCGACGCTCAGTTCGAACATCCCTTTCCAATCGAGGGCCTTTCGGGCTTGCGACATGCGGTCGTCCCAGTTCCGGGCGCCGTTCAGTCCCCTGGCCACATCGCCGGCGTGGGCCGCTATGCGCGAGGCGATTACACCCTCCCGCACATCCTCGACCGTCGGCAGCCGGAGGTGCTCCGACGGGGTGACGTAGCAGAGAAAGTCGGCGCCGACAGAAGCGGCCACAGCCCCACCGATGGCCCCGCTGATGTGGTCGTAACCGGGGCTGACGTCGGTCACTAAGGGACCGAGCACGTAGAAGGGGGCACCTTTGCACAGCCTCTTCTCAAGAAGCACATTGGCCTCCACCTGGTTGAGGGGTACGTGGCCGGGGCCCTCCACAATCGTCTGCACCCCGGCGGCCCGGGCCCTGTCCACCAAATCTCCGATGACGATCAACTCCTCAAGCTGGGCTCTGTCGGTGGCATCGGCCAGGCTGCCCGGGCGGAGGCCGTCGCCCAGACTGAGGGTCACCTCGTATCTTCTGGCAATCTCCAAGAGCCGATCGTAGAACTCGTAAAGCGGATTCTCGGAGTCGTTGTCCGCCATCCACTCCGCCAAGAATGCCCCACCCCGGCTGACGATATCGGTCAGTCGGCCCTGCTGTTTGAGGGCCTCAATGGCCCGCCTGGTCACACCGCAGTGAACGGTCACAAAGTCCACCCCGTCGGCAGCCTGGTGCTCGATCACCTCGAACAGATCGTCCACACCCATTTCGCCGATGTGCTTGCGCTTCCGCACCGTATCGCAGACGGCTTGATAGATGGGCACCGTACCTACCGGAACCGTCGAGTTCTCCAAAACGGCCCGACGGACCTGGTCCAGATCACCGCCGGTCGAAAGATCCATCACCGTATCGGCCCCCACCTCTATGGCTGCCGAGAGTTTCTTCAGTTCGAGATCCAGGCTCACCTGGTCGGGCGAGGTACCGATGTTGGCATTGATCTTCGTCCGCAGCCCCTTCCCGATACCCAGAGAGCGAACCTTCTTGTGAACTCGATTCCTCGTAATGACGATCGTACCCGAGGCGATACCTTCGGCCACATCCTGAGGGGACACACATTCGTCCCTGGCCACCTCCTCCATCGATTCGGTGATCACCCCTGCCCGGGCCAGATCGGTCAGGCTTTTATCTTCAAGCTCCATAATTGAATTCCTATGTCGAGTACTTCGAGACGACAGTAGTTCGTCAAATCCTCATCGTATCCAAATCTAACAAAAACCAGAGACATTGTCAACGAGTATTTCTCATCGGCAGAACAGGCTTTCCCCTGCAAATTACTCCCGCAGGCGTACTCCCCAGAACTCTGGCGTTCCGCCTGCCTTTCCAAAAAGGGCAGGGGTGGACGTCCCTTGCCCCGGTTTGGATAATCTCTCCTACAAAGCCCGCTCAAATAACGGGTCAACACAGAGGTCGGCCCCCACAATTCTCCGCACGCTTGGCGGCCGTGAATGTTCCTGCCGTCAGCCGATAAAAAGAGACTCCACTGGCCGCGTCGTTGCCGAAACTATCCCGCCCCAGGCGACTGGCTTCTTGCGTCTGGAGGGGTGTGACGGATGGTGGTACTGAGATTAGGCGGAGCAGAATAGTGTTGTTCCGCGCTTTATGCGACCGGCTCAGGTCTTATTGAACAAAAGAGAGGAACCGTAATTCCGCCAGCCTCGCAACAGCGGGTTGAGGTTCTCAATCACCCTCGTCACAGGGATGTCTCCCTGCCGGCGACGGGTAATTTCCCGTACCTTTCCACATAAAAAGAGCGGAGTGACTTTGAACCAACCCCACGGCTCCGCGTGCCGAAATGGAAATCCAGAAAGTCAAAGCCTTCCCGAAATGACGTTGTCTGCGTCTTCTCTTCACTCAACTCCAGCTTCAACTTTGCAAGCATGGGCTTACCAATCGTTGTTCCAATTTCCCTGTTTCGTTGTCCGGAACGGCTTCCGCTTCGACATAGGTAACTCTTCCTTCCCGGTTTATCAGGAATGCAGGCAATGTGGTCAGACACCAGTGTTCACTGTCACCGGACCGGAGGTTGCCCCGGCTGGTACACGCACCACCACTCGATTGTTCGACCAGGACTCGTATTGGGTCACCTGGGTGGTATTGAAGGTGACTTTGCTTGTACCCCGTGTCCTCCCAAATTGGTTTCCCCACAGAGTCACCGGCTGGCCCACCCCACCCACCTGGGGTCCCAACTTCCTGGCCACAGGAGGAGCCATGGTAAACTGTCTCCCGGAGCTGTGGCCACATGAGGTGGTCACCGTCACAGGCCCGCTCTGCGCCCCTGCCGGGACTCTACACCAGATGTAGGTGTCTCTCCATTTGCGAATAGAGGCTGTCTTGTCAGGATAGAAGGTGACAGAGCTTGAACCCTGGGTTCCCCCGAAGTTGCGACCGTAGATGATGACCAGTGTTCCTTTGGAGCCTGAAGAAGGTCTTAACCTCCTGATCGATGGCAGAGGACAACTCCCGGTGGTGAAGCTCCACTCCGGACCCTGGGCGGTCTCCACCTGATTGTCCTTGGCCACAACCTGCCAGTGGTAGGTGGTGCTTTGGGTCAACGTCCCTGGGTTGTAAGAGAAGCTGGTGTGATTCGATTTCACCAACGGTGGAGGTGAACTCGTCCCGAAATAGACATCGTAAGTCACCGCATCTCCATCAGGATCGCCACCGCTCCAACTGAGAGTTGTGTTGACGGCTACACCGGTCTGGCCATCCTGGGGCGA
>JBHIER010000134.1:0-7994 GCA_046760705.1 bacterium | reverse complement strand
CTATCATACTGAAAGACAGAGAGATAAATCTTTCTTTAGGATTTCAAGAGGCAGGCACAGAAACTGCCCTAAAACGCAATTTTTGCGCAATAGCGCACATATTGCCGAAAGTGCGATCGAACTGTTCGGACACCCAGAGCGTGCCAAACTCTATCCGCACCTTCGGTATGTGGGCAGCTCTGAAGCGGGAATTCCGGCCGCCAAGGCCCACCAGAATTTAGAACTTGATCCTCTTGACTTTCTTGTATCGTATCTGTATATTTAGCTCCTATTTGGAGGGGGATCTTGGGTGGCCATCGTGTCGAATTACGGAGGAGGTGACGCATGACGAAAGCTCTTGCGCTTGTTCTTTTCGCTCTGGCGGGTCTGGTTTTGGGATCGAGGGAGACATGTTCCAAGGTGTTCCCCTACAAGGTCAACGAGGTTGTCCTGGACAACGGTCTCAAGGTGGTCTCCATCCCCTACGACAGCCCGGGGCTGATCGCCTATTACACCGTCGTCCGGGCCGGCTCGCGAAACGAGGTGGAACCCGGCCGATCGGGCTTCGCCCACTTCTTCGAGCACATGATGTTCCGGGGAACGGAGAAGTACCCAGCCGAGGTGTACGATGAGATTCTCCAGGGCTTTGGGATAGACGACAACGCTTTCACTACCGACGACTACACCTGTTACCATCTGGTGGGCACCAAAGAGGCTCTGGAGACGATCATCGACCTGGAGTCGGACCGGTTCAAGAACCTCAAATACTCCGAAGAGGCCTTCCGAAAGGAGGCCGGGGCGGTCCTCGGCGAGTACAACATGAACTCCTCCAGCCCGTTTATGATCATCTTCGAAAAGCTCCACGACCTGGCCTACACGACCCACACCTATAAACACACCACCATGGGGTTTCTCAAGGACATTGAGAACATGCCCAACCTGTACGACTACAGTCTCCAGTTCCACGACCGCTATTACAGACCTGAGAACTGCATCATCGTCGTGGTCGGCGACTTCGAGCAGGAGGGCTTGATCCGGCTCATCGAGAAATATTACGGCGATTGGAAGCGGGGCGACTATGAGGTGAGCGTTCCGGTGGAATCGCCCCAGACCGAGGAGAAGACTGACCATATTGTCTGGGAGAACCCGACGCTGCCCATACTCCTCATCGGTTACCATGGACCGGCCTTCAGCGACCGACAGATCGACATGCCGGCCTTAGATGTGATGTCCCAACTGGTCTTTTCGGCCAGTTCACCCCTCTACCAGAAACTGGTGGTCGAGGAGGCCATCGTCGAGTTCATCTCCGGTGGCTGCGCCGATCATCGGGATCCGCCGCTGTTCAACATCATCACCCGCATCAAAGCCGAGAAGCACATCGACCGGGTCCAAGATGAGATCGATGCGGCCATCGAAGAGGCCAAAAGCAGGCCGGTCTCCGAGGAACGGCTGGCCGAGATCAAGTCCCACATGAAGTACTCCTTTGCCATGGGCCTGGACACCCCCGGCAGCATCGCCAGAACAATGTGCCACTACCTTCAATTGACCGCCGACTACGAGACGGTCAATCGCGTCTACGACCTCTACGACAGAGTCACACCCGAGGACATCATGGACGTGGCCCGGAACTATTTTGGCCGAGAGAACCGTACCGTGGTGACCCTCACCTACGGAGGTGAGAAATGAGTGCGCCGAGAGGGTGTCTCTTCGCTTTCGCAATGACACTCATAGTGATGGGACCGATGATGAATCCAATCGCAAATACGGAGCCCCAGGTGGCCACGACCCTCATTCCCAGTCCCGATTCACCCCTCATCGCCTTCCGCATTCTGGTCCACACCGGCTCCATATACGACCCGGCTGGCAAAGAGGGGCTGAACACATTGACCAGTTATGTGCTGGGCGCTGGCGGCACCGAGGAGTTGACCTACAAGGAGGTGGTGAAAGCCCTCTATCCCATGGCCGCCTCCATCAATGTCCAGGCCGACAAGGAGGTGACCGTCTTCATCGGCAACGTCCACAGGGATCATCTGGAACCCTTTTACAACATCTTCTCAGATCTGCTGCTCCACCCGCGATTCGATCCAGACGATTTCGACCGCAGCAAGGACCAACTCCTCAACTACATCGAGAAGACCCTCCGCGGCACCGACGACGAGAATCTGGGCAAGGAGGCATTGAACCTCATCCTCTATGAAGACCATCCTTACGGACATCCCAACGAAGGGACCGTTCAAGGGTTGCAGTCCATCACGCTCAATGATGTCAAGGATTTTTACCAGCGGATGTACACCAGGGATCGAATCAAGATCGGTCTTGCCGGTGGATACCCAGCGGAGTTTGTCGAGAGGATACGGACTGACTTCGGGGCACTCCCCCTGGGCAAGGCCGAGCCGGTGGTCCTTCCTGAGCCTGAGCCCATCAACGGCGTGGAGGTCCTTTTAGTGGAGAAGCCAGGGCGGGCCTCGGCCATCTCCCTCGGCTACGCCATCGACGTGACCCGGGCCGACGACGACTTCTACGCCCTCATGGTGGCCAACTCCTATCTGGGAGAGCACCGCATGTCCAACGGATTGCTCTACAACAGACTGCGGGAGGCCCGGGGCCTCAATTACGGCGACTATTCCTACATCGAGAACTTCATCCAGGGCAGCGGCCGCTTTGCCCGCCCAAATATCCCCAGGCGACAGCAGTTCTTCTCCATCTGGATCCGGCCAGTGGCCCAGGAGAACGCGCTCTTCTCACTGAAGGCAGCTATCCGGGAACTGCAGAATCTGGTCGAGAACGGCCTCTCCGAGGAGGATTTCGAGCTTTCACGCCAGTTCGTCCTCAATTACTCCAAACAGTGGACTCAGACCCTGAGCCGCCGATTGGGATACCAGATGGACTCGGAGTTTTACCACAGCCAGCGGTTGCTCAAAGAGATAGGAGCCGATTTCGAGAAAAAGCTGCCCCTCGAGTCCGAGGTCAAGAATTTTATCGACACAATCGACGAAAGACTCCGCACCCTGACCGTAGACGACGTCAATGCTGCCATCAAGAACCACCTCCAATTTGAGAACATCAAAGTGGCTATGACCTGTGAAGATGCGGAGAAGGTGATGGAACCATTACTGACCAACGGTGTCACGCCCATCACCTATCAGGATCCGGGATCGACACCGCCGGAAATTTTGGAGGAGGACAAGCTCTATGAGAGTTATCCGCTGAACGTGACCAAGATTGAGGTCATCCAGGCCACGGAGATATTTGAGAGATGACCGTAGGGCTCGGATTCCACATCGGGCACCGAAGCCACATTGCATTGCTCGCCCTGTTTAATAAATACAGTTAAATCAATAAGTTCTGAGTTTTGTGAAACCCTCAAACAATGAAGGGAAAGGAGACTCAGATGAGCAAAGAGGTCTTTATCCTCCTTTTGGCCCTTCTGGTCTTGGCCTTCATCACCGTTAACAGTCTCTTGAGAAGAGAAGAGATCGTTCTTCGAAGGGGGGTCATCCGCTCAGAGGAGGCCCCGGAGGCGATTGGACCATACAGCCAGGCGATACAGGTTGGTAATATGCTCTTCTGCTCCGGCCAGATCCCCATCGACCCCCAAACGGGAGAGCTGGCCACAGGGGCCATCCAAAAGCAGACTCGAATTGTACTGGACAATCTCGGGGCGGTATTGAGAGAAGCCGACATGAACTACTCCGATGTGGTCAAGGTTACTCTCTTTCTTTCCGACCTTGACGATTATGATGAGGTGAATGAAACTTACGCCCGGTACTTCAGAGAGAACCCTCCGGCAAGGGAAGCTGTCCAGGTGGCCGGACTGCCGAAAGGTGTGGGGGTCGAGATCTCAATGGTCGCGATGAAAACGGAGTAGGTGTATGCGGAAGAGAGAGAGCTGATGACCTATGAACACCTATTGGCGGAAAATCTTCGGCTGGTCCAAGACAAGACAGACCCTCTGGGACGAATGTAAGCTGGCCTACTACTATCAATACATCGGTAAGTGGGAGGGGTACCGTGGGGACCCGAAGAGGGAGAGATTGCAGCGGCTGTCCAGACTGAAGAAGTTCATCTTTTGGAAGGGCGAATTGATCCACGAAGTGATCCGGAACCAGGTGACCCTCCACAGTCAGAACAGACCCCTACTGGAGGATGGGGCGAAGAAGTATTTTGTCCAGCAGGTTGAGGGGGCGAAGCGGGATCCGAAGAGCATCATTACCGAGGCGGTCAATGGCTTGACCATCAGCGATGACCGATTTGAGGCGGCCAGATGCGATGGGCTCAAGCAATTGGACAATTTCTTCAGCCTCATCTGGCCTCAATATAGGGAGAGGAAACTGCTCGAATACGAGAGGCTCAACTCCTTTCAGGTGGGGGGAACCAAAGTCTGGGCCCAGGTCGATCTGGTCACCCAGACCGACGGAGAGAAGATCGTCATCACCGACTGGAAGACCGGCGATGAACAGTGGATCGACACCGACACCGATGAGCAGATGGGCGTCTACATCCTGTGGGCCACCGACCGTTTCGGCGTACCCCTAACGCAGGTCTCCGCCGAATTCGTCTTTCTGCGCACCAGTGAGTCAAAGCCGATTGTGAGAACCCGGGAGCAGTTGGATGGGCTGAAGGAGACCATATCGATCCACGCCCAGGAGATGTTGGCCGTTCGGACTGAAGCCGATCTCCCACCCGATCCAGCCGAGCCCAGATGTCTGGAATGCAATTTCGCCACCGTCTGTCCCGAAGCAAAGAAAAGACTCGACCTCGATCTCAAAAAATAGTTCATTTGTGACTATTCAGCCTACCTCTCTGGATAACTTCATTACACCTGTCATTCCGGTTCCGACGATAGGATTAGCTTCACTTTAGAGGAGGAATAAGAATGCGGCATGATTTGGATTACATCTTTCGGCCACGCTCTGTGGCCGTTATCGGCGCTTCACGGCGGGAGGACTCCATCGGGGGTCAAATTCTGAGAAATCTCTTCCGGTTCGAATTTAACGGACCCGTATTCCCCATCAATCCCAAGGCAAAGGTGGTTCACAGTACGAAATGCTATCCGAGTGTCCTCGACGTTCCTGACGAGATCGATCTGGCAGTGGTGGTGGTGCCCAAGCAGTTTGTTCCCAGAGCGATCGATGAGTGTGGAAAGAAGGGGGTGAAGGGGATCGTCATGATCACTGCCGGGTATCGGGAGGTGGGCCCCAAGGGCGTCGAAGCCGAGGAGAAGCTGATAAAGCAGATAAGAAAGTACGGGATGCGACTGGTGGGGCCCAACTGCATGGGAGTGATCAACACCGATCCTCGGGTTCGTTTGAACGCCACCTTCGCCTCCACCCTTCCTCTGCCAGGCAAGATCGGGTTTCTCTCCCAGAGCGGGGCCTTGGGAGAAGCCATCCTGGACCACGCCTCGCAACTGAATTTGGGGTTGTCCATGTTCGTCAGCGTGGGCAACAAGGCCGATATCGCCGCCAACGATCTTCTGGAGTATTGGAAGGACGACGGCCAGACGGAACTCATTCTCATGTATATAGAGAGCTTTGGCGATCCCAGGGAGTTCACCAGACTGGCCCGCGCCATGGTGAAGCAAAAGCCCATCATCGCCGTGAAGGCCGGGCGGACCGAGGCTGGAGCCCGGGCTGCCACCTCCCACACAGGGGCCTTGGCCGGTCTGGATGTAGCCGCCGAGGCCCTCTTCGATCAGTGTGGTGTGCTGCGAGTCCGCTCCATGGAGGAGCTCTTCAATGTGACCGAAGCCTTTGCCAGCCAACCTGTTCCCATGGGCAACCGGGTGGCCATTGTGACCAACGCCGGCGGTCCAGGCATTATGGCCGCCGACGCCTGCGTCAGCCTCGGCCTCGAATTGCCCCAGTTCAACCCAAGGACGATCGCCAAACTGAGGAGGTTTAGCGATCCCGAGGCCAGTTACTCCAACCCCATGGACATGATCTCCGGGGCCGGCGGCGAACTCTACGCAAAGACCCTCAACGCCGTTCTTCGGGATGATAATGTGGACGCCGTCATCGTTATCTTCGTTCCCCCTATCACCATCGACCCCGCAGGTGTAGTGAAGGCCATCATTACCGCCTCCGGAAAGGGGTACAATAAACCTATTCTGTGCTGCTTCATGGGCGCTGAAGATGAACGGAGCGGTATCGGGGATCTGAAGCGCAGCCGCCTTCCTGTCTACCTCTTCCCCGAATCGGCCGCCCTGGCCCTTTCGGCCATGGCCAAGTACAGAAAGCTAAGGGATCGCAAGATAGGTCAGATCAGGGAATTTAAGGTGAAGAAAAGGAGAGTCGAAGCCATCATTAAGAAGGTTCAGCGCGAGAAGCGGGCGCAATTGACGGAGAAAGAGGTGGTGGACGTATTAGAGGCGTACGGTATCCCATTTCCTAAGGCGGAGATCGCCAATACATACGACGAAGCCCTCGAGTTGGCTGAGAGACTCCAGTTCCCCGTGGCCCTGAAGATTGTAAGCCCGGAGGTGGTCCATAAGTCGGATATCGGAGGCGTCGTTCTCGATATTCGAAATGAGGCCGAACTCATTCGGGGCTGCAAGCAGATCGTGGATGCCACCAAGCCCATCAAACGAAAATTGGGAGAGTTTCAGATCATGATCCAGGAGATGGTCACCGGCGGCAAGGAGACGATCCTGGGCATGATTCAAGATCCCAAGTTTGGTCCCCTCATCATGTTCGGCCTGGGCGGCATCTATGTGGAGACGTTCAAGGATGTGAACTTCCGGATTCACCCCATTACAGACATAGAGGCTCTGGAGATGATCCAGACGCTGAAAAGCTTTCCCCTCTTAAAGGGTATCCGCGGAGAGAGACCTGTGGCCATTGACGTCATTGCCGAGATGCTGCAGCGGGTCTCCCAACTGGTGAGTGATTTCAGTATCATTCAGGAGTTGGATGTGAACCCGTTCATCGTCTTCCCGGACAGGGAGAAGTGTGTAGCCGTTGATGGGCGGATTCGGATAAACCCAGTTACCACGGAAGTCGCGGAATAAACAGAAGATACGGGAAAAACGAGATCTAAATCTTATATCTCAGTTCGGGTAACCAAAACACAAAGCGCATGACTGTTCTGACCGAAACAGGTCAGCCTGGGCTGTCAACCGGCTGAACATCGGTCTGCAGTCCTTTCACGACGAAGAATTGAAGCGACTGGGCCGTATTCACACTGTCGAAAGCGGCTCGAAAGTCTCCAGCCTGACCATTGAGCCCGGGACCGTATTCGCCCAGGAGATGGCCGCGGAAAAGCTGTCAAGGCCCTCCGAGGATATGGAGGTCGCCATGTACGGGTACGCCATCGATTTCTTAGAGGCCCAAGGTTCCGAGCACTACGAAGTCTCCAGCCTCGCCCGACCCAACTTTCGTTCCCGTCATCATCAGCTCTACTGGGATCATTCTCCCTATCTCGGTTTGGGCCCCTCGGCCCATTCCCTCTTTGAAAACTGGAGATCAGAGAGGGTAAAGGATGCATGTAGACCTCTTCAAAAGCCAGTTTGGGATAGACGTCGAGGATCTACATGGTGAGACCGTACAGAAGTACATAGATTTGAAGAGGCTTGAAAGGAAGGGCCCATTTCTCCGCCTCACCCGCAAGGGGCTCATGGTGGCCAACGCCATCTGCGCAGAGTTTATGTGAGGCCCCGGCAGACCATCGGCGGTAAATGTGGGGGCGGACGGTTAATTGGTTTAGAAGTATATTCCACTGGCCGCAAACTGTACTCAGCCGGAACTTGCACCTCCGCCTTGACCAGAGCCATGAACCTGGCAAAATCCTCTGCCGAAAAGTAGGCCTCCAGAGATTGCAGGTATTCAATGACGGCGGGAGTAATCTTAGCCGCGCCCGTCGGGGGACAATGTATGCCCAAGGTGCAATTTACTATGCAAATCACGTCCAGAATATTCACCTCAAGGTCGCCGTGGCAATCGTTGCCGGATAAACTCACCTGTGCTTTAGACCGACGTTGCCGTCAGAGAGAAAAGCTGGCCAAAGAGATCGCTTCG
>JBHIER010000133.1:0-8001 GCA_046760705.1 bacterium | reverse complement strand
AGTTGGAGTAGTGGAGTATTGGATCGGATCAGGATCTGAATCTGCAGGAGCTCTAACACGGCAACACTCCATTACTCCAGTACTCCTATATTTCAAGGATCTCTGTGTCTCTGAGCCTCTGTGGCTAAGAATTGAGGTTACAGCAATCTCCTCTGGCATCGAGGGCAGAAGAAACTGCTGCGGCCGCTGATGACGAGGCGGCGGATCCTTCGCCCACAGCGGGGGCAGGATCTGCCCTCGCGACCGTACACCTGCAGGCGAGATTGGAATTGCCCAGGTTGGCCGACGGCGTCCCGATAGGTGTCCACAGATGAGCCTCGATGCTCTATTGCTGCGGTGAGGACAGACTGGACGGCCCTGAGCAGCTCTCGCCCCTTGCGAAGGCTTATCCGGTTGGCCCGGGTCAGCGGATGGGCCCGAGCCCGCCACAGGGATTCGTCGGCGTAAATGTTGCCCAGGCCAGCTACAAAACTCTGATCCAGCAGGAGTGGTTTGATCCGCCGGGTGCGACTTACGAGGAGCTCCACGAACTCCGACTCACCGATCTCCAAGGGCTCCGGCCCGAGATCCCTCAGGGGGGGTAGGTCAGACAGGCGGGCCGTCTCCAATAGAAGCAGGTAGCCGAACTGCCTCTGATCGCAATAACGGAGCTGAAAGGGACAGTTGCGGAAACGGAAGACCAGATGGGTGTGTCTCTGTGGGGGTTGGGCCTGAGGGGTCCACACCAATTGGCCGGTCATCTTCAGGTGGACGAGCAAACTCCAGCCGCCGGACAGCTCAATGATGATCAGTTTCCCCCTTCGCCTGACATCCCTGATGGTGCGCCCAGGTACCCTCCGGACAAACTCACCCTGATCACAGCGCAGAATCTTTGGCAGCCGGAGTGAGACCCCTCCAATCCGTTGGCCCACCACCTTATGCCGCAGTCCCCGAACGATGGTCTCCACCTCAGGCAGCTCCGGCATCGTTCTCCTCCACTATGTGTGTTTCGTTTCGTGCGGTGTCGCAGGTGTTGGACGGTTGCGTCTTGGCTCCTATGACACAACCGTTTAACGCAACCGATTCGAGCAGCGCAACCGCAACCGTTCAACGGATCCTCTGGGATAAAGGCAAAAACGGTTTCCGTAGGGGTGAACTAAACTAAACCAGAGGCTCACGATATCCTCTCCACGGCTACAGTTGCTTCTTTCAACATCTGTTGGGCCAGAGGATCTGGGTAGTCGCCCTCGACGACGATCCGGTCGATTCGAGCGTTGATGATCATCTTGCTGCAGACAACGCAGGGGTGGTGGGTCGAATAGATGGTGGACCCAGCGATGCTCACGCCGAAGGCGGCGGCCTGAATGATGGCGTTCTGCTCGGCGTGAATTCCTCGGCACAGCTCGTGTCGCTGGCCCGAGGCAATCTTGAGCTTCTCCCGCAGACAGCCGGCTTGGTCGCAGTGTTGGATCCCCCGGGGCGCACCGTTGTAGCCGGTGGCTAAGATGTGTCTCTGTTTGACGATGATGGCTCCGACGCGGCTGCGCAGGCACGTGGAGCGCTCAGCCACAAGCTTGGTGATCCTCATGAAGTACTCATCCCAGGAGAGTCGGGCCATGGTTGTTCTTTCCGTGAGTTTTACAGACAATAAACTCCTCCAAGGCAATTCCCTCGGAGGAGTGAAAAAAACCCCTTTTGGGTGCGCCTTGAGGGCACCCCTCTAATCGCATTTGGAATAGCCGCAGGCGCGGCAGACGATACACCCCTCCACATACTCCACCAGGCTTCCGCAGTCCGGGCACTCGGGGCAGATGTCCCGCAGGTCGCCTCGGACCCTGGGCCCCGGGCCACTGCTCTTCTTTCTCTCTCTCAAATACTCCTCCAGGGAGAGGGCGATGCCGTCGGCGCAGGAGAGAACAGAGCCGCCGTTGTACCATGACGGTGACGGGCACCGGATCCCCTTAATGTGCTTCAGGATGGCCTCAACCTCCACTCCGGAGCGTAGGGCCAAGGAGATCAGCCGGCTGATCGCCTCTGTGTGGGAGGCGATGCACCCGCCGGACTTGCCCAGCCGTGAGAAGAGCTCGCACAGCCCTTTCTCGTCCTCGTTTATGGTCACATAGAGGTTCCCGCACCCGGTGGTTATCCTCTGGGTGGTACCCACAGTGACCGTCGGCCGCTTCCGGGGCGTGAGGGCCCTCTTCGGCCTGGCCATCTCCTCGGGGGGCTGCTGGTCTGAGGCCGCCGACTGAGCTGCATCGATGTTCAAGACCTGAACGTCTCTGCTCCGATCCCGATAAATCGTCACCCCCTTGCAGCCGAGGTCGTAGGCCAGCATGTAGACCCTGGCCACTTCTTCCTTGGTGGCGGTGGCGGGGAAGTTGACCGTTTTCGAAACCGCATTGTCCGTGTACTTCTGGAAAGCACTCTGGATGCGGGCGTGCCACTCCGGGGAAATATCGTGGGCGGTGACGAAGAGCTTTCGGACCTGAGCTGGGATCTCCTCGATGCGCTGGATAGAACCTCTGGAAGCGACCTTTTCCATCAGCTCCTGACTGTAAAACCCCTCCCGCTGGGCCACCTCTTTGAAGAGGGGGTGGACCTCCGGCAGCTTTGTTTCGTCCATCACGTTGCGCACGTACGATACGGCGAAGAGGGGTTCAATGCCACTGGAGCAATTGGCAATGATGCTCAGGGAACCTGTGGGCGCAATGGTCGTCCGGGTTGCGTTTCGAACCTTCTTCTGCCCAGCCAGATCGTACGTACTCCCTTCGAAGTTGGGAAAGGGGCCGCGGGCCTCAGCCTGCTCACAGGATGCCTCTCTGGCCTTTTCGGAGATGAAGCGCATCAGCTCTTCGGCTGTGTCCAGGGCTGCCTTCGAATCGTATGCAATACCCAGTTGGATGAGCATATCGGCAAACCCCATGACGCCCAGGCCAATCTTCCTGTTGCCGTAGGTCGTCTTCTCGATCTCTTTCAGGGGGTACCTGTTCACATCGATGACATTATCCAGAAACCGCACCGCTGTCCGGACAGTCCGGGCCAGGCGAGGATGATCGATGGTCGGCTGGCCACCCACCGTGGTGACCATCTTGGCCAGATTGATCGACCCCAGGTTACACGACTCATAGGGCAGCAGGGGCTGCTCGCCGCAGGGATTGGTGCTTTCGATCTCTCCCAGTTTCGGCGTGGGATTGTCCCTGTTGATCCGATCCAGAAAGATGATGCCCGGATCTCCGTTCTGCCAGGCCAGCTCGACGATGAGATCGAACACCTCTCTGGCATTCAGCCGGCCGACAGGGTTTTGGGAGTTGGGATTGATCAGATCGTATTCCGTCCCCCTCTTGACCGCCTCCATGAACGTTTCCGTCAGACCCACAGAGAGGTTGAACGTATTGAGCAGGTGAGGGTTCTCCTTGGCCGTAATGAAGTCGATGATGTCAGGGTGGTCGACCCTCAGAATGCCCATGTTGGCCCCCCGGCGTCGTCCCCCTTGTTTGATGGTCTCTGTGGCTGCATCGAAGACGTGCATGAAGGAGACCGGACCGCTGGCCACACCCTTGGTCGACTGCACGATGTCGTTCTTCGGCCGAATCCGCGAAAAGGAGAAACCGGTTCCACCCCCAGCCTTATTGACCAGAGCAGCGTATTTCACTGAATCAAAGATCTTTTCCATGGAGTCCTCAACGGGCAGGACGAAGCATGCGGACAACATTTGGAGCGGCGTGCCAGCGTTCATGAGGGTGGGGGAATTGGGCAAAAACTCCAAATCGGCCATCATTTGGTAAAACTCCTCCTCAACCCTTCGGACATCGGCCTTGGGATCGTACTTCAACTCGGCCGAGGCGATATTTTTGGCCACCCGCCGGAACATCTCCTGAGGCGTTTCGATAATCTCGCCCCGGGCGTCCTTCTTCAAGTATCGTCTCTCTAAGACCTTGATAGCATTATCAGACAAGGAGAACTTGGTAGCAGTAGCAATGGCCATGGTAGGCTCCTTTACAACATAGGATGTCAAAAATCTGTACAACCAGTCTAAGCAGCGAAAAAGTAATCCGAAGTATATCAATTTTTCTCCCCCATGTCAAGAGAAATTTTCAAAAAAATATACTATATTCTGTATGTCATATATTTTCTGACACCAATACATTGTGTCTCGTGGAAAATCCGGGAGATTGACCAGAGGGTCTGAGAGGTCAGGACTCTGGGGGCGTGGTGCGCCGCACCAGGCGACCCTAAATGGGCGCGCGAGAAAGCTTCTCTCCTCGGGGTGGAATTCGACATTTTGGGATTGCCGGCCCGAAGATTGCCATTATATTTAGCCTGGATTATAAGTCTCAGAGTACACGGAGATCTTTAGAAATACAGGAGTGCTGGAGTATTGGACTATTGCAATTTTGGGGTCAGTCCGTAGATCTCCCAGATTCAGATCCCAACGCCATCCACTACTCCAACTTTTCGATAGTCCAATTTGTCCTCCGTGCCTGCCTGTGCGTAACACGCAGACAGGTCTTGGTGGCTGATGAGTAGAAGGCCTGTTGGGAAATGCAATGTCTGTCTGTCAAAACATCCTCATTTCCATCTCTCTTCTCACGACGCCCTGGGCGGTCGAAGCCCTGCAGCCGTCGCCGTCCGACAGCGCTCTTCTTCACTTTCAGAGAGGGGTCCTCTGTATGAGCCGGGAGGATGTGGACGGGGCGATTGAGGAGTTCCGGAAAGCCCTGAGCTGGGATCCGAAGCTGGCGGAAGCCCATCTCAAGCTTGGTGAGCTTTACATGCGGGAAGGGACCCCGGCCGGCCGAATAAAGGCCGAGCGGGAGATGCGCCGGGCCCTCAAACTGGACCGCAGCAATCCACGCTATCACCTCACCTACGGCCTATTGAAGTTGAGGCAGGGCTTTCTGCACAACGCTGAAGCGGAGTTCAAGAAGGCCCTTGAGCTGGACCCCAATTGCCCTGAGGCGTACTATAACCTGGGACTCATCTGCCAAGAGCAGATGCTGCGACACAGGGACATGATCGATGGCCCTATCCGCTTTCGAGAATTCGCTGAAGAGGATGGGAGCAAGGCGATCGACTCCTTCAGACGGGCATTGGATATCGAGCAGAACCACCGGGACGCCCTATTTCATCTGGGATTGGTCTACCTCGAGAGGGGCGAGATGGAGAGAATGGTCGAGCTTTATCAGCAAATCCTTGAGAACGATCCCAACGATAAAGACGCCCATCTCTTCCTGGGACTGGCCTACTACCGCCAGGGCCACGGGGAGCAGGCATGGGATGAATACGAGGCAGCGAAGAGTTTGATGGAAGAGGAGGAAAGAGCCGTCTTTGAGTCGATAGAACCTCTCCTCTCGCCGAAACAGGGGGAGCAGTATGCGGACGCCTCCACGAGGGAGAGAAAGGAGCTGATGAATCGTTTCTGGCTCAAACAAGACCCCCTCTACCTGACCGACTACAACGAACGGATCCTGGAGCATTACAGCCGGGTAGCCTATGCCAATCTCCGCTTCGGCTCCCCTGAGAAGGGGATCGAGGGATGGCGAACAGACCAGGGGAAGGTGTACATTCGGTACGGAGCGCCCTTGAGCCGCATCAGAACGAGGCCGTGGATTGAGGCCGGCGGAGGGAACCCCGTCCATACTTCAGTAGAGGTGTGGAGATACAGAGATTTTGACCTCGCCTTCGAGGATATGTTTCTGACTGGACAGTATCGGTTCAAATGGGGCACTGAGCCTGAGACCGATGGGCTCCACCAATATACTTCCCTCATCGAAGAGGCCCCTCAGATTTTCGAATACGACTACGCCGGGGAGAGGTTCGATATACCCCATCTTCTCGCCGATTTTAGAGGAGATGGGGGGAGAACCGCGGTCGATGTGTGCTATGCGCTCCCGGCTCAATACCTCGACTACACCGTGGAGAGGGACAAGTCGAGGATTTTTGCAGAGGTGGGCGTCTTCTTCTTTGACAGCGGCTGGAACAGTGTTGCCAAGAGTATCGGGGACGAGGAACTGGTGACGGGGCGGATCGATCCCACACAGGAGCATTATGTGACGGCCCAGCAGACCCTTCAGATCAAGCCTGGTGCCTACCACTTCGCTCTCGAAGTGAGGGATAAGAGGTCCAACAACATTGGCCTCCTGAGAGATACGGTCAGCGTGGACGGATACGATTCGAAGGATCTTCAACTGAGCGATATCCTCTTTGCCTCGGACATCGGCCCGGCAACAGAAGCATCATCGTTTCGCAAAGGGGATTTTCAGATTGCCCCCAATCCGAGAAAGACCTACCCCAGAACCCGGCCCATGTACATCTATTACGAGATATACAACCTCCTGATGGATGGGTTCGGACGTACCCATTACCAGATCGAATGCACCGTCGGGCCTGAGGTTGAAGAGAGAAGGGGATTCTCAAAATTGCTCGCACGGCTCGGGGGATTGGTGGGCATCAGGCGCAGAGAGGGCGAGATCACCGTGACTTCCGAGAACCGGGGGAGGTCACACACGGAGTATGAGCACCTGAGGATCGACATCAGCAACGTTCCTCTCGGAACAAACAAGCTCACCCTAAGGGTGAGAGACTTGAACAGCAACCAGGAGGCGACGGTGAAAGATTGGTATGTCATTGTTGAATGGGAACAGGGAAGGGAGTGAACGCTCACAACATCGAGCGAATCCGGTTGTCATACCCGGCCGCAGACCAAGGGCCAAAGGCGGACAGTACCCACCCCCTTGCATCACCGCGGGAGTCCCCAACACAGTTCGGCACTCCGATCCGCAAGAGTTTCGGGATCGGAGAGTCTTTCCGAGTTGTATCTTGTATCTTGCATCTACCGTCACCGCAACAGAAGCATCTTCTTTATCTGGCTGAACTGACCTGCTTTGAGGTGATAGAAGTACACTCCACTGGTTACGTCCAGGCCACGGTCATCCCGCCCATCCCAGGTGACGGTATAGTACCCAGCTTCCGTGGTTTCATCCACCAGCGTCCGCACCTCTTGCCCTAAGATGTTGTAAATCTTCAGGGTGATGTGGGGTGGGGACTGATCACTGACCACTGAGTACTGAATACTGGTTGTCGGGTTAAACGGATTGGGATAGTTCTGTTCCAGGCCCCAGGTCTCAGGCAGCAGGCTGCCGGTCTTCAAACTGATGGGCCTGATCTCCACTGGAATCACTTCTGTACAACCTGCCGCCAAGATGACTTCGGTGAACTGTAGGTATGTGTCATGCATCTTGGGTCTTGAGTCTTGGGTTTTAAACGGAATTGTCAGAATCGGGCCAGAACCGGCAGGAATCATTTCCACAGTGACGCTGTAAACCACGAGGGTTAGCTCGCCATTCCAGGCGTTGAATGCAACGGTCATCTGGGCGGTGCGCTCAGTCAACTGCGGGACACCGGGAACCAGCACCTCCGGATCGTAGCTCAGCTTGAATTGAGCCCCTCTGATTTCGCCTTCGGTATCGACGAAGATCGGTAACTCTACGCTCTTCCCGAAGGGATCCCGATCCCATCGGGACGGGGTCGCTCCACGCTCTACGCCTTCTTCCTCCGCCCAAACTTGAGCCGAAAAGACGATGCTCTTTGCGGTGCCGGTCGGCGGACAGGTGCCGGTCTCTAAGATGACGTTTACGATACCAACCATGTCAAGGATGTTGACCACCTCATCCTGATTGCAGTCGGCCCTCCATTTCTCACACAGAGCCAACGTGCCCGGATGTAAAATCTCGTTCACCGCCACCACCATGTCCAAGATGTTCACTGCACCATCACCGTTGACGTCACCCAGCTCGCCCGGGCAGCCCGCAATTGCCACACCCCGCAGATTGATATATAACACTCCCTCATCCGGATCGTTGCAGACAACGGTCAGCAAGCCTTCAATGGTGTCCTCAATCGTCGGGGCAAAGGTGACTACCACATCTGCCGAGCCTATACCGCCTACGTTCAGCGCCACAGGTGAGGCAAAAAATTCGGGGGTGTCCGATGATATCTCGCTCACCTCTAAGGTACCCA
>JBHIER010000132.1:0-8015 GCA_046760705.1 bacterium | reverse complement strand
ATTCGGACAGCCCCATCCTTCTGTCTAAAGGTGATGTCGATGGCCTCCACCATGTTGGATAAGGCCAAAGTGTCAGTAATATCGATACCCTCCTCTAAAGCTTTCAAGGTCACCGCCCGATACATGGCTCCTGTATCGACGTAAAGGTAACGAAAATGTTCGGCAACCCTTTGGGCCGTAGTGCTCTTTCCCGAGGCGGCCGTTCCATCTATGGCGATGATGGGCTTCCTCATCCGCCCGATGGCCTCAGGGGAGCCCGACGCACTTGTTGAGCCGGCCGACCTCCGCTGAAGTGAGATATCGCCATTCACCAACGTGCAGGCCGTTGATACTGAGGCCGGCAAAAGCGATTCTGACCAACTTGATCACAGGATGGCCGAGGGCCTTGCACATTCGCTTGATCTGCCTCTTCCGCCCCTCGTGCATTCTCAACTCTAAGAGTGTCGTTTTCCCGTCGCCTCTGACAACTCTTACCTCCGTCGGAGCTGTGGGACCGTCCTCCAATTGAAGGCCCGTCTGCATCGAACGGAGCGCCCGCCGGTCGGGTTTGCCTGTGACGAGCACACGGTACACTTTTTCGACCTCAAAACGGGGGTGGGTCAACCTGTAGCTCAGATCGCCGTCGTTGGTCAGAAGGAGAAGGCCCTCGACGTCCAAGTCGAGGCGCCCAACGGGAAAAACCCTCTGCTCAACACACCCAATCAAATCGAAAACGGTCGGCCTGTTTTGAGGATCGGCGGCCGTGACCACATAGCCGGCCGGCTTGTTCAACAGAATGTGGACCAACTTCACCCTTGCCCCTACGTACTCCCCGTCGACCTCAACGGCATCCCGTCCCTTCTCCACCTGAAACCAGGGCTCCATGACGGAGCGACCGTTGACCTTCACCCGGCCTTGCCGGATGAGCTCGTCGCACTTCCTTCTGGCACCCACACCCAGAGAGGCCAAAAATCTATTGAGACGCATAGAGCTCTTCTGGGCCTGGGGCCACCTGCTTCCGACCGATCGAATCCTGCTCCCGGCCCAACAGTTCCTCCAGCTCTTTCGGCTTCGGAAGATCCGAAATCGAATTGAGACCGAAGTAGATCAAAAATTCCTGGGTCGTGGCGTACAATAGCGGTCTGCCCGGGCTCTCTTCCCTTCCCACGACGGTGATGAGGTTTCGCTCCAGGAGCGTCTTGAGCACCCCTTCAACATTCACCCCTCGGATCGCCTCGATCTCGGCCCGGATGATAGGATACTTGAAAGCAACGATGGCCAAAGTCTCCAGGGCCGCCGGAGAAAGGCGCGGCAATCGCCTTCCTCGATAGAGCCTCTTAATCCATGGGGCGTATTGAGGGTGGGTGGCAAATTGATACCCACCCGCCACCTCAATGATGTGAAAACACCTCTCTTTCCGCTCGTACTCGTCGTTTAACTGGTCTATTATCTCCTCAATCTGCCGCGCACCCACTCCCTCTACGATCGATCGCATCCTCTCTATCGAAACGGGTGAGTCTGAAGCAAAAAGCAGAGCTTCTATGATCGGTTTGATCTGCCGAGTCTCCATGACCACTCACTCTGCCCGGTAAATCCAGATATCACCGAAGAGCCTTGTCTGTCTGACGATGACGCTCCTTCTTCTGATCATCTCCAACAGGGCGATAAATGTCACCACCAAAGCAGCCCGCGTAAAATCGGGGGCGAGCAAATCCCAAAAGAGTATCTTCCCCTCACGGATCAGACGGGCTGAAATCTCCTGAACCCTCTCCTCCACGGTGATGGTGGTCCTTTCGATGGCATAAAAGGACTCTTCGGGCCTTCTTTCCAAGGCCTGGCGAAAAGCCGCCATCAGATCAAAGAGGGTTACCTTCTGCAGGAGTTCAACACCATCTCCCTCCGCTTCAAAAGGGGGTGACGAACGCAGAAACACCAACCGTTGGTTCTCTTCCCTTTCGGAGAGGGATGTGGCCACCTCCTTAAACTGCTCGTACTCCAGGAGCCTCCGAACCAACTCCTCTCTGGGATCCTCAGCCTCCCCACCCTCCTCCACAACCTCCTGAGGGAGGAGCATCCTCGACTTAATATGGAGCAACGTGGCAACCATGACCAGATATTCCCCTGCCACCTCAAGATCGAGCAACTGCATGAGCTCAATATACTCGAGATACTGCCTCGTAATAGTGGCCATGGGAATATCGTATATGTTGATCTCCTGCTGCTTGATCAAAAAGAGCAGCAGATCCAACGGCCCCTCGAAATTGTCCAGCCGGACCTTATATCCGGAAGAGGACTCAACCATCCCATTCTCCCCTGTTTATTGTTCAGTCACTGAGACACGGTGCAAGCGCAGCAAAGCCGCAACCAACAACGTTTCTTGGTTAGGGTTACGATACCCGTACCGTTTAACGAAACCGAATCTGTGGCCAATAATCCAGGCTCCATAGTTTCAACTTAGGAAGAGGTACGGGCGCCATCTGGAGTCCGCGATACCAATGAAGTGCTGGATGAAGGTGATTCGGTTCGGTACGCGGGGCAGCCGAATGAGCCGCATTCCCGCCTGTTCCGGTGTCCGATTTCCCTTCTTATTATTGCATGCAATGCAGGCACAGACGAGATTGTCCCAACTTTCCCTGCCCCCCAGGGTTTTGGGGACAATATGATCCACCGTCATCGCCCCTTGGATGGCCCCACAGTACTGGCACGTATGGCTATCCCTCTTAATTACGTTCCTTCGAGAGAGAATGATACCTTTTCTGGGGACATTGATGTAGAGGATCAATCGCACCACGCTGGGCAGAGGAAAGGAATACGAAACTGAACGCACCATGAGACTATGGTGCTCGATAATTTCTGCCTTCCCCAAAAAGACCAGAATAATAGCCCGCTTGGCACTACACACGCTGAGCGGCTCGTAGTTCTGATTCAGAACCAAAACGTGTCTGTCTAACACATACACCCCTCCACAAGCATAAGATTCAAAGTTCTCTAAATTTAATTAAGGCGTAACGCCTTGTCAAGATGTTTTCTGCAGATCCGCAAGCTTTGATGCGCGCTCTGCAAGGTGAGGCTACAAACTACACACAAGGCATGAGAAGGGATAGGAAGGCTGTGAACAGGCGAAAAGGGGAACACCAAGGACAAAGAATGGAGCGGATGACGGGGATCGAACCCGCGACCCTCAGCTTGGGAAGCTGATGCTCTACCGACTGAGCTACATCCGCTCTACTGTATGAAAATACATATTCCAGGCGGCGGTGTCAAGCGAAAACTTTTGGCTGCTGGAGTATTGGAGTGTTGGAGTACTGGCGTATTGAAAATCTTGGAGCTCCCGCAGATTCAGTTCCGAACGCTTTCCACTACCCCATCACTCCATCATCCCGATACTCCATTCTTTCCTGGTAGATATCGACAATCCGTTCAACAATAGGATCGACCCTCTCCCCTCCCCTCAGTTCGAGCCAGCGCACGCGGGGGTCCTTTCTGAACCAGGTGAGCTGTCGCTTGGCATAATGTCGCGAGTTCCGCTTGATCAACCGCACCGCTTCCTCAAGGCTGATCTCGCCCTCGAGGTGGGCAAAAATCTCCTGATAGCCCACAGTCTGCATGGAGTTGAGGGACCGATCGTACCCAAGTTGTGAGAGTTGTCTCACCTCCTCGACCAACCCCCTTTCAATCATATCATCGACACGTCGGTCGATGCGCCGGTAGAGTTCCGCCCTGGGCATGGTCAAGCCGATGAAGAGTGGATCAAGGTTGGCCCGGTTCCCCTCCGATCCCTTTTGAAGATCAGACAGGGAACGTCCTGTTATCTCGTAGACCTCCAAGGCCCGAACGATGCGCTGGCTGTCGTGGGGGTGGATCCGTCCCCCGGCCTCTGGATCGACCCTCATCAACTCCGCGTGGAGGGCCGCGGCCCCTACCTTTCTCAGCCTCTGCCTGAGCCTCTCTCTGACCTCGGGCTCATAAACACTGGGATCGAAAAACCCGTCCACCAGGGCCCGGATGTAAAGGCCTGAACCGCCTACGACGATCGGCACCGTGCCCTGCCGAAAAAGATCACCGATCACCTCCCGGCTCTGACGACCGTACTCCCCGGCACTGTACTGCTCGTCAGGTGCAATCACATCGATGAAGTGATGGGGGATGTGCGACCGTTGCTCCAGTGATGGTTTGGCCGTACCGATGTCCATGTACCGATAGATCTGCCGGGAGTCAGCAGAGACGATCTCGCCCCCCAACTGTCGGGCGACCCGAAGGGAGAAGTCCGTCTTCCCCACGGCCGTGGGGCCAACAAGGAGTAGTAAACTATCCCTGCGAATTTCCATCGAAAGTTTTATTCACAAAGGTGTCTGTATTAAGCTCATATCTAATTAGTGTCTGTCTGCACCTGTCATTCCGGCGTGTTTCTGTGCCGGAATCTCGCTGTTGTGAGCTTTTCTTTCTGATTGATCTCTGTCTCTCCGCGCCTCTGTGGCGAATAATCCCGGACTGAAAGTTATCTCTTAAACTTCCTATCCAACTCAGAGAGGGGCATGCGGATGAAGGTGGGACGCCCGTGGGGACAGGCGTACGGGTTCTGGGTGGCAAAGAGCATATCGATGAGGTGGTTCATCTCCTCTTGGGAGAGAGGGTCTCCGTCTTTGATGGCCGTCTTACAGGCGAAGGAGATGGCCATTCTCTCCCGGATATCCGTCTCCCTCTTTCCGGTCTCGATGAGACTGTCCAGGATGGTCATGATCACCTTCTCCCCACTTTCGCCCTTTATGATGGCTGGAACGGCTTCCACTACGACGGTGTTTCCGCCAAAGAGTTTTATGCTGAAACCCAACTGCTGAAAGAGAGGCAGCGCCTCAGCCATCACTCCCAGTTCTTCCACGGACAGCTCTAGTGTGAGGGGGAAGAGAAGCTGCTGACCGGTTCCTCTCTTGCCCCCAAAACTCCTCTTGGCCCTCTCATAGAGCACCCGCTCGTGAGCGGCGTGCTGATCGATGATCACCGCTCCGTCCCTGATCTGAGCCAGGATGTATCGCCTGTGCAGTTGCCACAGGGGGCCCTTCTCCTCCGGGAGCACATCGACCTCTCGCCTGGGTTCCTCTCTCCCCTTGCCCTCAACGGGGGCGAATGTGAGCTCTCTCTCCTCGGGTTCCTCTGCTGGCTCCAGAGAAGTTGGCCCCTTTACATCCCTCTGGATGGAGGGCACCGTGAAGGGGAAACGGGCAGCGATCTCCTTGCTGAGATCGGCCCGACGAGGGGACGGACTCCATTGAGGGGCAGCCTCTCTCCCCCCCAAAGCGGTCCGGACAGCGCTCACCACCGCGCGGTGCACCGATCTCTCATCAGTAAACCGGACCTCCTTCTTGGTCGGATGGACGTTCACGTCCACCCGGTCTGGATCCATCTCCAACATGACCACTGCCAGTGGGTACTTCCCCTTCGGCAACTGAGGTTGGTACCCCTCGAAGATGGCATGATAGATGAGCTGGCTGACGATGGGGCGTCTATTAACGAAGACGAATTGATGGACCTTCGAGGACCTGGCCGTCTCCGGCCTCCCGACCCACCCGGAGATGAGAAACCCCTCGCCGCTGTAATTCAAGGGCAGAGCATCCTTCAGCAGTTGAGCTCCGTATATGGCCTGAAGCCTCTGTTTCAGGCTCTCGGCTTTGGGCCAGCGAAAGAGCTCCCTCTCATTGTGGTGAAGGACGAACCCGATCTCAGGGTGGACGATGGCATAGTTGACTATGGTTGCCGTAATGTGGCGCAGCTCCGTGGAGGTGCTTCGCAGAAACTTTCGGCGCGCCGGAGTGTTGGAGAAGAGATGTTTGACCGTGACTGTTGTTCCCACCGCCCGGCCCGCCTCTCCCACCTCTGAGATCTTCCCCCCCTGCACAATGACCGTCGTCGCGCTGAGGCTCTTCTCCTCTCGAGTCGAGAGCTCAGATCGAGAGACGGCCCCGATGCTGGGCAGCGCCTCCCCCCTGAACCCCAAGGTGCCAATCGAGCCCAGGTCTGAAATATCGCCGATCTTACTGGTGGCATGGCGATGGAAAGCGACAGCAGCATCTTCAGCACTCATACCCACCCCATTGTCCTCGACAGAGATGAGCTGCGTCCCCCCGGCTCTGACGCGGACGACAATGTGGGTGCTCTCGGCATCGATGGCGTTCTCCACCAGCTCTTTGACCACCGATGCAGGCCGTTCGATGACCTCACCGGCAGCAATTTTGTTCGCCAGTTCCTCGGGCAGGATCTTTATTCGGTTGGCCATAGGACGAGGGAAGCTTCGAATTGGAAAATGCAAATTGTAAAGGTCAAAACGGATTTCCCTTACGGGGTGGTGAAGGTTTTTTCATTCGGCACCCTCAAAAGCATGCGGGACCTCTTTTCCCATTCCCCCCTCTGGGAGAACCCGGTAATCACCGCTGAAGCAGGCCGTACAATAGTCCTGGGGAGAATGGGGCACTGCTTTGAGAAGCCCCTCCAGAGAGAGATAACCGAGACTGTCGGCCCCGATGAACCGAAGGATCTGCTCCACTGAATGGGAGGAGGCGATCAACTCCTTTCGCGTCGGGATGTCGATCCCGTAAAAACAGGGGTGCGCCAGTGGCGGGGCACTGACCCGAAAATGGACCTGCTTCACACCGGCCTGGCGCAACATTCTGACCAACTTCATCGAAGTGGTCCCGCGCACGATGGAATCGTCCACCACCACGATCCGCTTCCCTTTGAGCACCCCTTTGACAGGATTGAATTTGATCAGCACACCGATGTCCCTGGTTGACTGGCTGGGATGGATGAAGGTCCGTCCCACGTAGTGGTTACGGATCAGGCCCAATTCGAAGCGAATCCCTGACTCCTCCGCATAGCCCACTGTGGCCGTATTGCTCGAGTCAGGCACGGAGATCACAATGTTCGCCTGGGCTGGCTGTTCCCGGGCCAATTGGTGGCCCAACTGGCGCCGAGCCTTATCGACGTTTTGACCAAAAATGATGCTGTCGGGGCGAGCAAAATAGATGTACTCAAAAATACAGAAGGAGGTCTCACTCCGAGGATAAGGGAACACCGACTGAGCACCGTGATCATCGATGAGGACCATCTCGCCTGGCTCGATATCGCGAACGTATTCGGCATTGATGATGTCCAGGGCGCAGGATTCGGAGGCCAGCACATGCGCCCCGCCCAACCGGCCCAGACACATGGGCCGAAATCCGTGGGGGTCACGAACCCCGACAATCTCCTTCGGCGTGGCAAAGACCAGGGAGTATGCCCCTCGAACCTGACGGAGGGCATCCGTAATCCGCCCCATCAACGTGCCCTCTTTCGATCTGGCCACAAGGTGGAGAATGAGCTCGCTGTCCGTCGTAGTCTGAAAGATGGAGCCATCGTCTTCCATCATAGACCGGAGCTGCTTGGTGTTGACCAGATTGCCGTTATGGGCAACGGCCAAGGGGCCGTCCCTGTACCTGATCAGGATGGGCTGGGCATTGACCAGCAGAGTCCCCCCTGTGGTGGAGTAGCGATTGTGCCCGATGGCCAGATGGCCGGGAAACGCCTGCAAACAGCCCTGCTTTCCAAAGACATCGGCCACCAGGCCCATGCCCCGGTGGTGATACATTCGCTCCCCGTCAGAGGAGACAATACCGGTGCTTTCCTGGCCCCGATGCTGAAGAGCATACAGACCGAGGTAGGTCAGTTCCGCAGCTTGAGGGTGGCCATAAATCCCGAAGATCCCACACCCTTCCCTCAGTCGGTCCCAGAGACTATTTCTCATCCCGTCTCACCCGAATATGATTTGAATAAATCCATGCCTTTCCCCTTTTGAAGACCTCCACCCGATAGAGGCCGGGGTCCTGAACAGGAAAGGCCACATCCTTCCCGTGCAGGGTATCGATCTGTTGGCCGTCCTTGATCAGCCGGACGTCGGCCCGTTCAGGCACAGCCACCTTCAGAGCCAAAGGTGCTTCGGCCGTGATGGTCTCCCCCATCCTGGCCCGCCGCTCCCCTCTGCCCCTGCGGGTGCCGCCCCTCTCCCT
>JBHIER010000131.1:0-8079 GCA_046760705.1 bacterium | reverse complement strand
CGACCTTCATCTATTCCCTTCTGAGCCCTGCGGTCTTCTGGTGGAGCAGAGCGGGATCGAACCGCTGACCTCATCCGTGCGAGGGATGCGCTCTCCCAACTGAGCTACTGCCCCACCGTTGCTGTCTCTTCTCAGAGAGGCCTCCGTCCAGGCCTCTTACTTCTCCCGGAAGTGGGAACGTCAAGATGCCTTCACCGTCAGCCTGGAGATTCTCCGTGCAGAACGCCTCTCATGGATCGTGTAATATAAGATAATAACCCACAAAGTCAAGGGATAATTTCTCCTCTCTTTCAGCCCCTGAAGGGGATTGAGATTTTTCTCACAGAGCCTTGACAATCTTGACGGCACCCTCTATATTTACCCAAGCTTTTGGAAGTTGAACGGGTGTGGCAGCCGGTTTCCCTGAATCGCAAGGGGAGGTTTGATCGACTTTCTTCAAGAAGGAGCCGCTGCTGAGGACGAGCGCTGGATGAGGGCTGCCCTCAGGGAGGCGGAGAAGGGGTACGAGAGCGGGGAGGTGCCGATCGGGGCCGTCGTCGTCCATGATAACAGGATCGTCGGCAGAGGCCACAACCAGACAGAGGGGTTGAATGATCCCACGGCTCACGCTGAGATCATCGCCATCGGCGCAGCCGCCAGCTATCTCAATTCGTGGCGGCTGTCGGGGTGTGCCCTCTACGTCACCCTGGAGCCGTGCCCCATGTGTGCCGGGGCCATTGTTCTGGCTCGAATCGACCGGCTCATCTTCGGGCCCTTCGACCCCAAAGCCGGGGCCTGCGGCTCATTGATGAACATCGTTCAGGACCAACGGCTCAACCATCGGGTTGCCATTACCCCAGAGGTATCAACCGATGAGTGCGGCGCCCTTTTGAAGTCCTTTTTCAAGCAATTGCGGCAGGAAGACGGTTAAAAGATTTGGGATTTAGGATTTGGGATTTAGGATTTAGGATCCCCGCGCCTTCGCGGAGGACAAGTTTTGGATTTTCTTGAGAACGGAGAGGTGCCGGAGCGGTCGAACGGGGCGGTCTCGAAAACCGTTGTACCTTCGGGTACCGGGGGTTCGAATCCCTCCCTCTCCGCCATCTCAAGCGAAGCTTGAGAAATCCAAATGAGAAAATCCAAAATTGATTGAAGTTTTTTGGATTTTGGATTTTGGATTTTGGATTTTGGATTTTAAATTTTCTTATGTCCCCGGAGAGATGACCGAGTTGGCCGAAGGTGCACGACTGGAAATCGTGTGTGGGGCCAAAAGCTTCACCGAGGGTTCGAATCCCTCTCTCTCCGCTTCTCTATTGTATTAGGAGGCCATTAAGTAGAATAGGTGAGAAAATTCGATTTCAAGAACCGACCGCATTTATGAGTCGTAACGAGGATTGTTTATGAAAACCCTGGAAAAAACCGCTTTGATACAAAATGAGCGTGAGGCCATTGAGGCAACCGTCGGAAAACTGAAGAGAGAATTCCCAGTCGACAAAGTTGTCTTATTCGGCTCAAAAGCCCGGGGCGATTTTGACGAGCATTCGGACATTGACCTGCTAATAATCACATCCAGTCCCCTCCACTGGAAAGATGAGAAGGCCATTGTGGAAGTACTGTGCTTGGAATATGATGTGATTTTCAGTCCCTTATTTGTTTCAAATAGTGAATTGGAAGGCGGTTTATTTGGCCAATCTCCTATATACCAGGAGATCCTCAGGGATGGAGCAATCGCGGGGTGAGCCAGCGTGAAATTATAGATTTCCGGATTGAAAAGGCAGGACAAGACCTTGCTTCTGCTCGTGACAACCATGCGGCAGGCCGACTTCACAATGCCATTAGGGATGCCTATTTTGCCTGTTTCCATCCATTCTCATCGGTTCTCTTGAAGAATGGGCAGTCCTTCCGGAAGCACAAAGAAGTAAGGTCGATGCTCCATAGAGATTACATTCGAACCGATAAAATAACTGTGGAATGGAGCAAACACTATGCCTGGCTCTTTGACAACCGGATAAAGGCTGATTATCGACCTCTCGTTCAATTCGATACTGAACAGTTAAGAGAGATCATTGAGAAAAGCAAAGTATTCGTTGATGAGATGAAGAAGTTGATTGAATGACAAGACTTCAACTTTACTCGCCCTTGTAATATGAAAGCATTTAATTGAAAAAATCTTGAGATATGGCTTTTCTGTCGAGCGTAGAATAATGCGAAGATGCGTTTGTCCGACCCAATTGAACCGCAATAACTGAACATCCTGTGAGCTATCCGCAGTCGAATGCCGATTTGCAAGGAACGGATTTACTGGAAGACTTATCCCCACATACATGGAAACCCGAATAATTCACAAATTTTTTGTTAAAGAATCCCTAAAGGTCTAGGAAAGCTTGATGTATTATAACGACATACAGTCAAAAATGCAACGATGTATTCTTTAACTAAAATGTTGTCTATCATGAGCTTTCCTAAGCCTCAAACATTTTTAAGAACAATCCAGGAAAAGTGATTTTTCCTTTTTCAGTAATCAGCGAAAAAAAATGCTTGACATCACTTTTCCTGTTTGTTGTCATAAATCGGAAGAATCTCCTTCGATTTTGGGACTTTGTTCAGCAAAGGTCTCTTTTCTGAGACTTGATCCCAAGAGCTTGGCTGACGCCCGGATAAATCAAGGGTAATCCCCTTTCCCTTCTCCCTCCGCTCATCTTGCCTCTATCTTCTTGTGGTCACAATAAGGCGGTGACATCTGCCATTACGGCCGTGAGCTGAAAAAACCGAACGAGGCGACCGAAAAAACTTGACTTTGAGGAAATTTTTATTTATTGTTTATGAACGATCAGCCTTCTGAGATGGTGTGGGATCAGACCTGACTGCGTATTATTCACTGTAACTTTCGGCTTTGTCGCATACTGGAGGGCGTGTATGGCTGAACACAAGGTCGCATGGATGCCCGGTGATGGGACGGGCAAGGGCGTAATGGAGGCAGCGAGGATTGTTCTCGATGCCAGTGGACCCGACGCCGAATACATCCCCGGCGATGTGGGATGGGAGTTCTGGTGCAAGGAGGGACAGGTGAAGACGTACGATATGTGGGAACATCGACAACCCTTCAGGTGGCCGAAGAGGTCGCCCGGCGGCTCAGTTGAGGGGGCCGATCCGGGGAAATCGCCGATGGGCGATTCCGAATGTAGGTCGGATTTTGACGTAAGAAGAGACGAGAAGGCCCCGATTTAAAATCGGGGTAAACTCAAGAAGGCCGAAGAGGACAGTGCTGTAGCCGCGCTTTCCATAGGGCGCATGAAACTTCGCTGAATGCCCGTAATGACTATCGGGATTGAAAGTGAGTGAACGAACTTTAAGAGAAGGGGGATGAGGTGATCCAAAAAGAGAGAGTGGCAGACACAAAGTACATCAAGAAGCTTTTCCCCGAGGTCGATGAGATCAAAGACGCCGATCTCAGGGAGCTGGTGATGAAGACGTGGCTTTTGGCCATGGAACGCGGGGCCTGGGAAAGGATCGATTCAATACCTTTCACCCTCCTCATACCCACAGAGGTCTCCCTGGTAGAGCACACCCGGAGGGTGACCAGGATGGCCATGGCCGTTGCAGGGGAGCGGTACGATCTGGATATGGACATTGTCATTGCCGGGGGACTGACCCACGACGTGGGGAAACTCTTGGAGTATGAGATGGAGGATGAGCAGGTGGTCAAGAGCCGTTTTGGGACGCTCGTCCGACATCCAATGTCCGGCTACGCTCTGGCCACGGAGGTGGGGCTGCCCCTGGAGGTGGCCCACATCATCGGCGCCCACTCTGTTGAAGGCGATAAAGTCAGTCGTACGCCTGAGGCGATCCTCATCCACCACTGCGACTTCATCGACTTTGAGATCGCCAAATCGACCGCAGAGACCCCCTGAAAAGCAATGCAGCACCGGCGGAGACGCATGAGCCTCGTAGAGGGCCACAAAATTTCACAAAATGTCACAAAAAGTTTGACCTGCCATTTCAATTGCTCGCCGAGGCACTTATGTCCTCCCATAGCATTAAGTGTTGGGGCAGGAGTTGTACTCCTGCCCCCAAACCGGAATGGTGGAGCCAATGCGGGGCGTGTCCTGTTAAGTGAAGCCTGCTGACGTTTTCATTCCCTATGTGAACACGCCCGATCTTTTCACAGCCACGTTGAGTTCTTTTTTGAAGGCTGAATGTCTGTGATATTTTTGGCCATATTGTTCTATCAAACTGGCCCCGTCCGATTTCACACCGCGATTGGCACATACCTCAGCTAAGGCCACAAGCAGATTTGCCGCCTTATAATAACTCCGTCGATGCTTTTCTCCCACAATGGCGTCCACCCTGCGACCTGTCTCTTCAATACACCAACGCATGTATCTGTTTTCCTCATCCTCTGAGAGCTGAACAGATTGAAAAACTCCATCCATTGCTTTCCGAAAATGGTCCTCCACATTCTGTGTGTGGAAGGAATATCCATTAATCACGGCAAGAGCCTCTTTCCACAACAGCTCTCCATTTTTGGTCGGATATTGATTCTTTCCCCGGGAGAGGAGTTTCAGGAAAAACGGAATGACCAGTCCCTTCGGATTGCGACCAAAACTCCACCCTAATGCTCCTTTGTTTTCGCAGAGATGAAAGGCATCCTCGTATCGACCGGCCAGCAGATATGCCTGATTCAACAGGCTCTCAGATGCTGCGGACTGCCGTTCATCAGAGTCCTCCATGAAAAGGCCAGCTTCATATTTTTTAGCCCTCTTCAGTAGTGAAACGATCCTAAAGATGGCCGTCTCCATCTCCTCTTTGAAGCAATCTCTCTGCTCCGCCACAGAAAGAAGGGGTAGAAGATATGAGAGGGAAGGACTGGAATAAAAGGCTTCCCGCCAGCCAACCAGTTGAACTTCTTTATCGTCGAGAAGCTCCCCTGCCCGGATCATCCCCTCGCCGATCTCGGCCCGGACAGTCTTATCCTTTGGAACGCTCGCCAGCCCCTCTCTTGCCGCTTCAAGCATAGAACCGTAATTCCCCTCTTTCTCCAGGGCTTTGATCCAGTCGACGTATGCCCTTGGATGTCGTTTGCCTTCTTCGCGGGCTAACTGTGCGATAGCTGAGGTTCCGCCAGACAGCACAACTGCCTCACGGAGGAGATAGCCAGCCGAATGTTCACTTCTCGTTTTCAATAAATTCTTCCAACGAGACAGAAATTGAGAGAAATCCGGAAGCGAGTTTAGATCAGCATTGATGATGCTCTGCAAATTCAGTTCATCACCAATCTGATACCTGAATCGTTGCATTGCTTCCAATAACTTGGCAGGACGTTTATCACGAGGTGAGACCAAGTAAACCGATCGAAGGTAGCATGCCCTGGCCTCATCAAGGTCAGTCTCCAACATGTCCTTTGGATCAGGACTGCCGGGCAGGTGCCCTGGTTCTTCTCCCATCTCTAAGATATCGAATAGTCGGGCATACGCATCCCGAGCCAGCTTGTAATGCCCCTCCATCATGGCTTCGTGGACCCTCGTAAAAAACTCATCGACCTCAGCCGCCCAGCTCTCATCTCCCCAGTCTCTCTCCTCACGAATCTCCTCGTCCCAACCCCATCCCTCACAATAATCGCCATTTTCAACTCGTTCAGCCAACTCACTGATCTCTTCCAATAGTTCTTCATCCAGTGCCGTGATCTGTTCTCTTTGTGAAGGAGGGACGAGCCTTGCCAAAAATTCACTTCGCTTGGAAGGATGAGTACTTTTAGCCCATTCGATGAGGATTTCACGCAAGGTGTCAGGCGAAGATGTTTTAAGGCATTCTTCTACCTGATCCATGAATTCTTTGAAACTCATACTGGTAGCCATTCTCATTCCTTTTACAAAAGTATCAGCAAAGTCGTACTCCTATTTTCCAAGGCTGACCCCATTGGTAACGAAATCATCAACCAAACCGTTTGCAATCCTCGTCGTTACTGAAAGCGGCCCCTAAAAAAGTAGCCCGCTCCCTTTTCCCTCAACTTTTTGTCGCCTTTTCAAAGGCGAAGCCTGCCATAAAAGTCCCGGCGGTGACCGATTGCTCCAATTGTAACCACATGTGTAGCATCCTCGATTACATAACCAACTCGGTAGTCTCCTACGCGCAGTTGCCAGCCCTCAATCTGGGTCAGTTTGCGTGCATTTGATGGTCTGGGTTCCGAGGCGAGTGCCTCGATAGCACCCCTAATGCGGGACTGAATCTCAGGAGGCAGTGACCGGAACTCACGCTCAGCCGAGGGACGGATACGCACTTGGTAGAGAGGTGGAGCCGCGCTCAGTTTTTTCACCCTCCTTGTCCAATTCTCTAAAAAATTCCGTCACAGGTCGAGACGGCTCATCTTTACGATCCAAAAGTAATTTACTGAGGTTCACATCCTCAAGCATTTCCAGAAACAAGTTGTAGTCTTCAATGGACAGAATCACCTCAACTGCATTACCGGCTTCGTCTGTGACGATTCTCGGTGCTGCCTTAAGTTTCGACGCCTTTTTCATTGGTCGTTCTCCATCTTGAGGTAGCTTTCAAAGAAGCCATTTACCACCAGGACCTTTTGGGCTGTGACCGTTGAAACATCCCTCCCAAACCACCATCAATATTTCATGCCACCCATACAGTAATATAACGCTTTTTGATTCTCTTTGTCAATTGTTTTCTGAGGTACTAATCCCTGTCTCTCGTTCCGGTTCGGAAGAACTTTGTTCTTCCATCTTCTTTCCAGCGTTTCGCTCAACAATCACTTCAACAGTTTTCTTTTTATCACTGTGATAGAATGCACCAGTAGCACCAAGCGTGACTGTGGCCATACTCCCACCGCTTTTACCCAACCTGCGGGATATTCTTACAAACATGTATATGCAAAGGAAAAGAGCAACCCCTCCTATGAGCATTGAAAAAATGTCGTGGTCAAAGGTCATTGTTGTGCTCCGGTGAACCGGTCGGTTCGCTCCCCGCTGTTCGCCCTCCGCTCTTCGCTCTTTGCTCTTCGCTCACTCATCCCTTTTCATGAGGCGCATTAGCGTAGAGCAGAGAGCGCTGAGCATAGAGTAAATTAAAGTTTCTTGGTGAAACCCGTTATCATTTTTGACAACTCCTCTAACCCTTCGTTCTGATCGCTCAACTCCTTTTGGCTGATATATTCTCTCCTTTCAAAAATAAATAACATGTTCACAACTTCAAATACAGAACGCCGCGAGTAGCCTAAGAATTGCTTCAATTCGGTTGTTGTAGCAGCACCAGACCCCTCAGCTATATTGTTTGTAATAGAAAGAGTTGCCCGCCTCAACTGCTCCGCAAATCGGTAGAGATTCCTCTCCGATAGAGCATCGGCTAAATCAAGCAATCCATCCGAAATCTCAATCCCCCTCTGCCAGACATCCAGTTTCTCAAACCTAAACATCTTCTTCTCCTCCTTCCTTCATTATTCTACCCACACTCTAAGCTCCCTGCTCTCTGCTCTTCGCTCACTCATCCCTTTTCATGAGGTCTTCCAGCACAGAGCTAAGAGCGCTGAGCACAGAGTAATCCTCCAAATCCTCCTCCTTTCAATTTGTGCTCTCTGCTCTCTGCTCTTCGCTCACTCATCCCTTTTCATGAGGTCATCTCTTTCCTACGCCAAGAAATGAGAATCTTGGTTGATACCAGTATAGATCCGAGTCCTTGACTGAAATACCCGCAGCCTCAGCAATGAGCCCTTTGTAGTCGAAATCGACCCGGCCACCGCAGTGGAATTCGTACAAGAGCGAAATTCGCCGCAAAAGATTGCGCATGAGCACATGAAACTCCAACCGGTCGATATATTTCCGCCCGTACTTGATCCGGGTGGGGGTGAGAAAATTGAGGGTGATCTCAGAATGATCTCTCCCTCCCTGTTCAAGTGTACTCAACCCATTCAGAACAGTATAATTGCTGGTGAGTGTTTTCTCCGCCCCGGAATAGATCAGCCGGCCATCCCCCAATCCGTCCTTTACCTCAACTATGCAGAATTTCCCTCTGCCCCGACCGAGGCCGATCTCCCCCATCCGCTCGAAGGTGTAAATGAAATACGGCAGATAGTCGATGGCCCGGCCGATTAAGATG
>JBHIER010000130.1:0-8111 GCA_046760705.1 bacterium | reverse complement strand
ATAAATAGCTAAGGTCCAAGAATAAAGGCAATTGTAAAAATTCGCCGTGACATCTCCAATTCGCCTGAGTAGGGTAAGGTGGTCAAAGGATCAAAACGTATTGACCACCTTACCCCAGAGACACAAATCAAAAATCGTCCTACTTCAACAGCATCATCTTCTTCGTACTCGTCCAATTCCCCGCTGAGATCTTGCAGAAATAGACGCCGCTGGGGAGGACCTCACCATAGATGCCCTTCCCATCCCAATACGTCTGGTATCTCCCGGCTGGCCACTCCTGATTCATCAGTTCCTTCACCTGTTGACCGAGTGAATTGTAAATCGTTAGGGTTACGTGAGCCTTCTCCGGAAGAGCAAATTCGATGGTCGTCCGGGGATTGAAGGGATTGGGGTAGTTCTGGACCAGATAGAAGTCCGTTGGCACTGAAACACCGGCGGGCACCTTCACCATTACCGGTCCATACACATCCGTTCTTTCGTCAGAGGCGAGACTTTCGAGCTTGTAGTAGTAAGTAGCTCCAGGGATAACAGCAGCGTCAGTAAAACTATACCCGGCTCCCGCAGTCGCGTCCCCCTCAGCCGGGATCAGCTCCCCATTGATCTTGACGTACCCTTCATCCTCCTTTCCGCTTCGGTAGAGGTTGAAGCCGGCATTGTCCATTTCGGTCCCGGTGGTCCACTCAATCATCACCACCTGATCCACAGTGTAGACCGTAAAATGGTTCAGAGTGATAGCCACTTCGTGGGTAACATGAAAAAGATACCCAACAAGCTCATCCTGCTCGTCATATAAGGGAACCCACGTAGCAGGTTTGTGCGGGCCGTATATGACTCCGTATGGAGGAAGATCCGTAAGATTCAGCCCTTCCATTCTAAGGGGGTCTATGGTGTGATAAGGCCCGCCGTACAGAGTGGTTGTCATCTGCGCATAGACGTCGAAGTAGCTGTCTGCGGGAAAATCTGTCTCGGTCTGGTTTGCCGTAATCTGTCCCACTGACGGAATATCAGGATTCAGGGTGACCGTGATGACTCCAAGGGCAGTGCTTCCAGACGTGAGTTGGAGATCCACTATCTCAGTCTCAATAGTCCTGGGGGGAGGACCCTGTGGATCTTGCCTCTGGATGACCGTCGGGCCGCTAAACTGTACATTCTCCACAATAATCCCCTGGAGCTGGATCGAGAGCGTGGCACTCGAATTGAACTCATCTTGGCCCGCGGGCGGAAACGTATCCCCTGCGGCAGGATAGAAGGCTTCCGCCATCCCCACTGCTCCCAATCCCAGAATGGCGGCACACACCAGAATCAAACTGAGCTTTTTCATTTCGCTCACACCTCCTTTTTCGTTTATGGCACTCTCGACCAAGTTCATAAGATTTCCAAGGTCTCAAGAAACCTAAATAGGGACAATGCAGATACAGCCATAAAGGGCTATACCACGGCAATACGCCCATAAAGGGCTACACTACAATGGCACCGTCGTGTGTAGCCCGTAGATAATGTTATTAGTATGATGACAGCAACCTCACTTAACTAATCTCCTTATCAATCCAAATTTGCCGGCTATCGTATCAACACCATGCGTTTGGTACTCACAAAAGACCCAGCCTGGAGCCGGTAGAAATAGACCCCGCTGGAGGCATCGTCTCCTTCCTCATCCCTACCATCCCACGTTACCGTATAATACCCCGGCTCCTTTGGTTCATCCACCAGGGTTCTCACCTCCTGCCCCAGCAAGTTGTAAATTTTGAGGGTGACGTGGGGAGGGGACTGATCACTGATCACTGAATACTGAATACTGGTTACTGGATTGAAGGGATTGGGGTAGCACTGGTGCAGGGCGTAATCCTCGGGTGCAGTGCGGTCAAATTTCACAGTGATGGGCCTGACTTCGACGGGAAGAGCCCGGCAGCAGTCCTCCCCAGCCACAATAACTTCTTTGAACTCCAGTCCAAAGTCCAAAGTCCTACGTCCAAAGTCTGCCACCTTGAAAGGTACTTGAACAATAGGACCATGACCAGCCGGGATGGCTTTCCCCTCGAGGCTGTAAATGAGCACCATCAACTCACCGTCCACGGCGTTTGAGGCTAACTCCATCTCAGCGCTACGCTCGGTCAGTTGCGGAGTCAGCGGAGTTAGCCTGCTGGCATTGTAGCTTAGTGTAAACTGAACCCCGCTGATCGCTTCTCCTGCCTCCACCGAGACAGGCAGAAGAATTCTCTCACCCGTTTTAGCATACTTCTCCTCCACCTCAATGATCACCGAAGAGCGCCCACTCTTCAACAGTGTCGGCGGAACTGGAAGCTCCGAATCGATCTTATGCGTCACATGGACGATGTAACCGATCAGATCACCCTTGGGACCATAGACAGGGATCTCCACTCTGTAAGGGGGATAATAGATCCGGCCGGTGGGGGGGATCGTATCTATCTTGGCTCTCATCGGTATGGGGTCTTCGTTGTGCACGGTGCCCACGTCGGGAATGTCGATCTCTACGAAAATGTCGAAGAAACTCCCCGCTGGAAAATCCCGCCCGGTTTGATATGCCTGTATGTAACCGGTGGAAGCATAATCAGGACTTTCGGTCACCGTAATAGGACCAAGTTGACTCGTTCCGGTCAGATCCATGGAGACGATCTCGGTGTCGATCTTGTCCTTCCCGTCACCTGGATCGTAGGGAACGCCCCTCTGAACCTGGGTGGCTCCGGTCACGGTCACATTTGGCACGGTCATCTCCCCGACCTGCAGGGTTATGACCGCCGTGGTGGCCATGTAATCAACACCTGTATCTGGGACGTAAATCTCTAAGATGATGTTGACTATGCACAGCACATCCAGAACGTTGATAGCATCGTCACAGTTGCAGTCGCACCAGCACAGGTCCGGGCAGGGAGCTATTTCCAAGATGTGGTTGACCACCGTCAGCGCATCGAGCACGTTGATGGTCCCGTCACCGTTGGCATCGCCCCTCTGGCCCGTTTCACAAGGCGGGCAGGGGACAGGGAAGGCTATATCTGGACAGGGAATGGACTCCTTGGGAATATGGATGAAATCGATGATCTGACCGATATCTTCGCCGGTGGTCGGATCAGTGATCACCACCGGATGAGGCCCCTGATACTCCTCATTTTCCGGAGGGATGCTGTCGATGAGGGCGACCACCGGGCCCTGCTGTCCCCAATACGTTCCATAGGGTGTCAACAGGTCGAAGTTCACGGTGAAGTCGCTGATGGCCGGCAGCCCCAGTTCGGGCTTCAGTTGTTTGATCTTACCTGGTGAAGGGGTATCACACTCAGCGATTGTGATTGGCCCGCCGAGAAGAACGCTGCTGCCCTCCAAGGCCATAAAGATAATTTCAGTCTGCACCTCAGGGAGGCCGTCACCAGGGTCTTGGGGATCGCCCCGGCTGACTATGGTCGGACCGGTCAGGAGGACGGTCTCCTGATCCTGACCGATCTGGAGGGTGATCTGGGCCTCGGAGTCGAAGCAGTCCCAACCAGCCGGAGGTAGAGTGCTGATCGGAGGCGGTTCGAGAGGTTCTTCGGGGAGATGGACGAAACCCCTCCTGATCCGACCGATCACCTGGCCGCTCTCATCGACAAGATCCACATCGTGCGGCCCTACGTATTCAGCTCCAATGGGAGGAAAACTATCAATCGTGGCCTGCACCGGCGCACAAGCAGTACCCGTTCCGTAGCCGGTTTCTATCTCCAGGTTGATATTGAACCAACTGTCGGCCGGAAACTCTTGGGAGGGCTCCAACGACGCTTTCGCAGGCAACATCGATGAGACCTGGCCCGTGGAGATTTTTGACGGATCTTCGGTGACCGTAATCGGGCCTAAACTGGGACCGGAGCCCGTCAGGTTCAGCTCCACCATCTCAGTGGTCACCACCCCTCCCACCCAGTCGCTTCTGACCACCTCGGTCGGACCAACTACCACGATATTTGTGTCTGTTCCAACACCATAAATCTCCACTTCTTTGAAGGTAGCCGTGGATTGAAAGCGATCGCGGGGCGGCTGAGTGACGTGTTTGACATTGACGATATAACCCATTTCAATGCCCTCCCCGTCATACAGAGGAAGGTGCGGTTCACCCACATACTCGTACACCCCGGCCCGCGGTGGAATGGATTCGATGGTCGCCCGCATTCGTATCGGATCCTCGTTGTGAAGCACCCCTATCTCTGTGTACAGTTCGACGTAGACATCGAAAAAGTTCTCCATGGGGGATTCTTCCTCTGGGTCCAATTGTGTGATCTGGCCGGTCGACGGGTACTGAGGGTTGAGGGCCAGGGTTATGGGTCCCAAGATCGGATCAGAACCGGTCAAGTTTATATCGATGATCTCAGTATCGATGGTCATCAACTCCTCGGTCAGGGTGGGCTCACCCCTTTGCACGGTCGTCTGCCCTTCCAATTTGACCACCGCCCCCCCTATCCCGGGGAAATATACCTGCAAACCCGCGCTTGAGGGAAAGGCATCGGTCCCGGCTTGGGGATAGCCTGTGGGCGGGCAACTGGGCGGCGTAATCTCCACCGTAGCGCTATCCACGCACTCGTAAAGATCGTAGGCGTAGAAAGTGACGGTGTACTGCCCAGCGCTTGACTCGGTGGCACACCAGTCAAAGTCTCCGTCACCACCCCCATTGTCCACAAAAGTGGCCCCAGGAGGCATGTTGGCGGCAAACAATAGAATATTATCGTCCCCGCACTCCGTCATATCAGGGTCGGTGGCTGTTACGTCAACATGAACGCACTCTCCCGCGGAAACTGTAAAAGGTCCAGGTGGATCGGCCTGTATGCTCGGACATCTATTGACGTTGTGGACGGTAATAGGTGCCTCGAGGACACCACTAGGTTCCTCACATCCGTATGCTGCATAGTAGTAGACCCAGGTATACTCTCCAGCATCACAGTAATCAGGAACCCAACAGACTATGACCACTGCTGTGTCGTAATCGCAGACGCACCCTGAATGTGGGTCAAACAAGGCATCTTGAGGAAAAGTCTCCAGCTCAGGCCACAGACAGAGAGGCGTTGGCTCTGCCGGTGGCTCTGCCCACCAGACTCGATAACGAATACATATAGTGTCTCCTTCATTGTATTCGTACAGACCTTGCTCTGCGTGGGCCAGGCCTTCAGGATGAGCCTTGATGTCACTCCCTATGAGTGCTTCAGAGGCTCTCTGCCCCCCAGCTTCTGCTCCAGCCGTCTGAAAGGGGGCCCATGAGGATACGAATGCGTATTGAATATCTTCTCCATTCTTCGGTGTTGGGGCTGAGTTTCTGTCAGATTTTTGCGCCAACGTGAACACGACCAAACCCATAATAAGCCCGCCCACAAGGAGGGAAAAGATCGGTTTCTTGCATTTGAAGAGGGACATTCTTGTTCTCCTCGGGAAAGCGATCGTTGGATGTTATATTCGATTTTAGGTCTTGCCAAATCCCAGCTCGACCGGCACGCTGCGGATCTACTGAATGGCAAATCGCGCAGTGTAATGTTCAGATATTTCTGAAGCTTCGAAAGTATGATTTAATAGAGCAGGAAACCGCTTTTGAAGATATTCTGAAGAAGACGACGAAACAGACGGAGTTGAGCCGCAAGTTCTGGAGCTGTGGCGAAATTTCATCTCTTCCGCTGAAACATGAGCGAATTTCCCTTCTTTTAACTCACCTCCTCCTTGCGATTTGTTCCCAAAAGACTGACTATCTTTCGCAAGATACATTCAATGTAGAAATTGTCAAGCTTTTTCTTCAATTTTTTCAAAAAAAATCGGATTTTTTCATCTGCCGTCATGGTACCCACAATATATTGGGTGGGGAGCGGAAAAAGGAGCTACATCTTGTGGATATTACGATAGATGACAAGACAAAGAAATTAAACATGCCGCAGGGCCTCGGCTATCCGCAGCTTTGAAGCCCGGTAAGCGGGGAGGAAGGCGGCGATCAGAGTTGAGCCCACTGAAATGGCAAAGGAGAGGACCAGCACCGAGAAGACAATGTCCACCTTTCCGATGTAGGGCCGCGTCGCCCCTGGAGGCGAAGGGAATGTTATCCCAATTAGGGAGATGATCTTGGCCAGGACGATGCCCCCCACGATGCCCAAGACCCCACCGAGCAACCCGATAATGAGGGCCTCCAACAGAAACATGAGCAGAATATTCCTTCTCTTCGTACCCACAGCCATAATGGTCCCGATCTCCCTGGTTCTCTCCACGACCGTCATCCCCATGGTGTTGAGGATGCTGAGGATGACGATGACAGAGATGATGAGCTTGATGATATTGAGCTCTCGGCCAAAAAGGTCTACCACCTGGTTGTGAAAGAGGGCCAGCTCAGGCCAGGCCCTGAGCTCAAGCCTCAACCCCCTCTCTGCAAAGAGGGTCATCAACCGACGGGTAAGCGGTTCGGTCTCCTCGTCCTCGTCCAAGAGAAGAACAACGGATTGAACCCCTTCGAGGCGCAGCAGTTCCTGAGCCTTCTGAATGGGCACCTTCATGGTCCAATCGTCGAAGACCTTCATCCCCCCCTCGAAGATGCCCCTCACCTTGGCATTCACTGAGTGGAGATAGCCCCTTTTGTCGGTGCCGAGCATGACAATGGAGTCACCTGGTTTGGCCACAATCTTCTCGGCCAAGCCCTTGCCCAATATGACCCCATCGGGATCGCGGCTCGACAACCCTTGGCCTTCGATGATGGTCACCTGGGTGCTGAAGGTGCTATCCTGATCGGGCTCCACTCCGATGCCCATAAAGGGGACGCCCTTCTTTGTGATCCGAGCCAACCCCCAAAACTCCAATTTCGATGTGACGTGTTCCACATGATCCAAAGAGACCAAAAGTGGCTTTAATAAATCATAATCTTCCTTCGAGATGATGTACTCAAGAGGCTTGGCCATAGAGTTCTCAATATATCCCCTCTGGTATATCTGGATGTGGCCGTGGCGACCGTGGATGGCATCCTGGCGGAGAGCCCAGAAGATGTTGTAGATGATCCCCCCATTGATGATCAAGGCTACGCAGCCGAAGCTTATGGCCAACAACGTAATAAGGGTCCTTCTTCTGTTTCTGAAAACGTTCCGGAGGGCAAGTTTCAAGTACATCATTTTTCAACAATCACCCCATCGCGCAATGTAATCACTCGCTCTGCCAATCGCACTATTTCGGGGTCGTGAGTGGCGAAAATGAATGTGGTCCCCCTGTCCTGGTTTAGCTTCCTCATCAAGTTGAGGACGATGGCCCCGGCTTCATGGTCAAGATTGGCCGTGGGCTCATCGGCCAGAACGATCTTCGGCTCGGTGACCAGAGCCCGCGCCACGGCCACCCGCTGCTGCTCTCCGGCGCTCAATTCGTTGGGGCGGTGGTGGCTCAGCTCTCCCATTCCCACACTCCCTAAAATCTCCAAGACTTTCGCTCTTCTTTCTTTGCTATTTCCCACCCGCCTCTTTTGCAGGAGAGGATACTCCACATTTTCGGCGGCCGAAAGCACAGGAATGAGATTGAAGGTCTGAAAGATAAAACCGATCCTTTCAGCCCTCAAGTCTGCCAACTGGTTGTGGGAGAGGGCGGCCACTTCTCGGTTTTCAATTTTTACCGTTCCGGAGGTCGGCTGGTCTAAGCAACCGAGAAGATTGAGCAGGGTCGTTTTTCCGGATCCAGAGGGTCCGACGACGGACACAAATTCGCCTTCAGAGACTTCTAAGTTTATATTTTTCAAAGCTGTGATCTGAGTTTGCCCCAAGTGGTAGATTTTTGTGGCGTTTTCAACTGAGACGACATTCATCCTTTTTCTCTCTTTGCCTTTCGTAGGGGTGGACCTCTGTGTCCACCCCATCCCCCCTGGCGGAGAGAGACGTCCGCCACTACGGTTCATTTCATTTGTGGGCCGAACCCTGTGTCAGCCCGCGTGGTTTCTGTAGGGGTGGAACTCTGTGTCCACCCCATCCCCCTCCTGGCGGACAGAGACGACCGCCCCTACACAGGCCGACAGAGACGTCGGCCACTACGGTTTATCTGTTTTCTGCACCAAACTCTGGGGCAGCCCCCTACGGCTTCTGTAGGGGGGAACTCTGTGTCCACCCCTCCCCCCTGGCGGACAGGGACGTCCGCCACTA
>JBHIER010000129.1:0-8112 GCA_046760705.1 bacterium | reverse complement strand
TCCCCACTCTCGGCCCAAAAACGAAATCCCGTGGCATCGCCCCACCGGTAATGGGAGACGAAGGCCGAACCGTGGGTCAAAGACCGATAGACCGCCTCTTTGCTAACCTGGACATCGGAGGATAACGGCGCATCCAGTAACAGGTGAGTGCGAATCGATTTGAGCTGAACCTTGTACGGGAAGATTTCAACAGTGATCGGTCCGACCTTGTACGGATAGGCGTGGACGTCGATACCGCCAATTCCGACCACTCTCCTCCGTTGGTTGAAATCGTCCCACCATTTCAATGTCCTGGCCGTCGGGCCTTTCAACGCCCTTCGGGGAGAGAGAAACCGCCACAGCTTGTTGTGTCTGGTCAAACCCTCCATCCATTCCGACATGTGATTCCATATTTCGATGCCGTCGAACCCATCGACGCTCCATTCTGTCCAGGGATAGGAGGGGTGATCGGGAAGTGCGGTCCGGACTTCGTCGGGGTGGGCGATGAGGCCGATCCCCCCTCTCTCCCTGACGGTCTTCACATACACCTTCGCCGGCAGGCCAGGCTCAACAATCTCGTCAAGATTAAAGGCCAGATAGTGATTCCGATTCTGAGGATCGTTGATCTCGTACCCGATGAGGACCAGGACTTTGCCGTGCCATCCTTCGAGGCCATCGGCCAGGGGCTTGAGGGTCATGTGATCGGCGAAGAGGAGAAAATCGAGGCCCACCGACTCACCAATGGCGGCGATTTCTGGGATCGTCTTCGAGCCGTCGGAGTAATTGGAATGGATGTGGATGGCACCGACATACTCGCACAATCTGTCTGCCAAAACCATAAACCTCTGAGGGGTCGCCCGGAGGGTCACGGAGTTACCCGTTTACGCGTCTATTTAGTGTCTGTCCGGGAGTTTGCTGAATTCGTATTCTGCTCTCATTGCGAGCGATTGAAAAGAGCGAAGCAATCTCTCGAAAATCAGGGGATTGCTTCGTCCCCCGAAACGAGTTCGGGGTGCTCGCAATGAGACTCATAAATCATGAGTTTTCGTTCAGACACTATTGATGTCATAGACCCAACTGGTCATCTATGCTCTGCATCGCTCTTAAAGCAATCCCGATAAACTCCTCCACTTCGAGTCCAATCCGGTCACAGGTTTTGATCTGCTCTCTATTGGCCCCAGCGGCGAACCGTTTCTCCTTGAACCGGTTCATAACGAAGGCCGTATCGACGCTTTTGAGCTTCTTCGTCGGGTGCATCAAGGCGGCTGCGACGATGAGTCCGGTCAAAGGATCCACAGCGTAGAGGGCCTTATCCATGCGCGACTGGGCCGGCACGTGCCCGGGATGGGCCTTGATGGCTTGGACAACAGTTGCATCAACGTCAAAGGCTGCCAGCATTTCCGCTGTTAGAAGCCCGTGCCTGGGGAAATCGTCCACCGTCTGGTCGTAATCTAAATCGTGAAGAAGGCCGGCCAACCCCCACGGCTCCGGATCCTCTCCCAAACGGCCGGCCACGCTCCTCATCACCGCCTCCGTGGCCAGCATATGTTTGATCAGGTTCTTGTTTGAGACCTTCGATCTGACTAAATCCAACGCCTCATCTCTCGTCATCTCCGCCCCTTTCGAAAGGATATCTCAAGAATTTAACCTCTTCCCTGCCTAATGTCAAGTTTCAATTGAAGCATCGGCGTAACGATTTTCCCTTGCATCTCGATGTCCAGAATCTTATGTTCTAAGAATATACGTGGCGAGCTCGATGAGACCCTCGTCTCGATGAGACCCTCGTCTCGATGAGACCCTCGTCCCGATGGGACCCTCGTCTCGATGAGACTTTTCTGGAGGCAACCCTGTGGAGAATTTTGGAGAGGAGGCGAACTGAGTTGTCCATTTCTAAATTGTGTTACGTCTCGATATTTACCTGCGGTGTTCTTCGTTTGTATGTCTCGGTGCCGGCCCTGTGAGATAGCCTCTATCGAACGGGGCTCGTTATGCGTTCTTTCCGGTTTCGAGCTTTGTCCAGCTTCCCTACCGTTGAACGAACATCTTAACAAGGAGGAGGAGGATCATGTTTCATAAGGGTGTGAGTGCTGTTTTGACCGTCGGTCTGATCCTTTCCGTGGCCGGCTGCGCCACCAAGGAACAGAAGCGGTTCAAGTCCTTTGTGAAATCCCATCTGGCTCGGGTGCAACCTCTTTTGAAGGAGAGAAACCTCACCTACTGGGAGGCGACGGCCTCCGGGGAACAGCAGTTGTATGACCGGTACGCCCAACTGGAGCTGGATCTGAAAAAGATCTACAGCAACCGTGAGGAGTTTGGGCAACTGAAGGAGTGGAAGGAGTCCGGCCGGGTCAAGGATCCCCTGTTGGCACGCCAACTGACCCTGCTGTTCAACAGCTACCTGGAGAATCAGATCGACAGCACACTGATGCGTCAGATGGTGGAGATCAGCACCGCCGTCGAGGAGAAGTTCAATACCTTTCGGGGGACCATCGATGACCAGAAGGTCTCTACCAAACAGATCTATGAGATCCTGCGAACTGAGACCAGTTGGATCAAAAGGAAAAAAGCCTGGGAGGCCAGCAAGCAGGTCGGCCGGGTTGTCCAACCCGACCTCATCAGGTTGGTCAAACTCCGCAACAAAGCGGCCCGACAACTGGGGTTCGATAACTACTATACTATGGCCCTCACCCTGGCCGAACAGAACGAGTCCGATCTGATCGATCTATTCGGAAGGCTGGCCGAGACCACGGAGCAACCTTACAGGAGACTGAAGGCCGAAGTGGACAGCATCCTGGCTCCCCGTTACGGCCTCACCCCCGAGATGATGCGGCCGTGGGGGTACAACGACCCCTTCTTCCAGGAGGTGCCGAAGGTGGCCGAAGTGAGCCTCGATCAGTTCTACAAAGACGAAGATGTGAAAGGGTTGGCGGCCAAGTTTTACGAGAGCATCGGTTTAGAGGTCGATGACATCATCGAGCGCAGTGACTTGTACGAGCGGGAGGGTAAATACCCCCACGCCTATTGCACCGACATTGACCGGGAGGGTGACATTCGGATCATGGCCAATCTGGCCAACGACGAATATGAGATGGACACCATGCTCCACGAGCTGGGCCACGGGGTCTACGACAAGTATATCGACCGCAGCCTCCCTTTCCTGTTGCGGGGACCAGCCCACGCCTTTACGACCGAAGCCATCGCCTTGATGTTCGGTCGCCTGGCTCACAATGCCAACTGGCTCTACGCCATGGGCCTCATCTCCCCAGAACAGAGAGACCGGATACAACCGACCATCGAAAAGAGCCAACGTATCGGGCAGTTGGTCTTCGCCCGCTGGTGCCAGGTGATGTTCAACTTCGAACGCGCTTTGTATACCGATCCGGATGGGGATCTCAACACCCGGTGGTGGGATTTGAAGGAAAAGTATCAACTCATCATTCGCCCGGAGAACAGGAACGAACCCGACTGGGCGGCGAAGATCCATTTTACCTCGGCCCCGGTCTACTACCACAATTACATGCTCGGCGAATTGACGGCCTCGCAGTTTTATACCTACATCGCCAAGACCGTTTTGAAGTCCCAAGACCCTGTGGTGACCGCCTACTTCGACCATCCTGAAGTGGGCGACTACATGAAAGAGCGCATCTTTCAGCCGGGCAAGCGATACGACTGGAACGGTCTGCTCCGCTATGCCACCGGCGAGCCCTTGAATCCAGCCCATTTTGGGCAGCAGTTCATAAAAGGGCCATCGCTGTGAGCAGTAACCGCAACCGTTCAACGAAACGGGCCGCGTCACCGTAACCGAATTACGTGACTTGATATGCCAGAACTCCCAGAAATGGTCGTCATCGCCGATCAGATGGCCCGGACGCTCAAGGGCAAAAGGGTTCGAGGTGTCTTTATCTTTCAACCGAAATGTCTGAACCGCTCTGAAGATGAGTACCACAGGATCCTACCTGGAGAAGAGATCCGTGGGGTCCGGCCTGTGGGCAAATGGGTGGAGATCGATCTCACCGGAAAGGTCCGATTGTACATCAGTCTGGGCATGGGGGGCGAACTGTGCTACCTCAAAAAGGGCCAGTCACCTCCCCAGAAGACCCGTCTGCTTGTGACCTTCAGGGACGAAACCGGATTCTTTATCACTCTATGGTGGTTCGGATACTTCCATCTCGTCTTAGGCGGTGAAGTCCATGCCATGACGGAGGGCCTCGGTCCGGACCCGTTGGAGCTCTCCGCATCGGAGTTTCGAGCTCTGTTCCGCAGGCGGCGCGGCGCAGTCAAATCCTTTCTCCTCAACCAGAAGCGGTTGCGCGGCATAGGCAACTTCTACATTCAGGAGATCCTCTTCAAGGCCCGGCTCCATCCCCTCCACCCCATCCCCTCCCTCTCAGTCGCCCAGGTGAATCGACTCCACAAAGCCATCCAGAAGGTCTTCAATGAATCGATCCGATTGGGATCGAGCTCCTACGAGGTCGACTTTTTCGGCCGGAAAGGTAGATACGGCCTCGCCAATCTCTCCTTCGCCTATCAGGACGAGGCCGTCTGCCCCAGATGTGGGGCGAAGGCTCAAAAGATCAAGACCGGCTCCAATGCTCAGTACATCTGCCCCAAATGCCAGAGACTGCCATAAGCAAGCAGACTCTGGTTTTGCCCTGGGGCACAGTTATCCAACTGGATTTATTCCCGACTAAGGGCATGCCCCCCGGAATTCCGCACTCCGAAATCCGTACTCCGTATTGGACCCCTGCTACCCCTCTCATATCTTCTACTAAGTAAAAAAACCGCACATTTCTGTGGCATCTTCCACCCTTTGATTGTATATTTGGGCGACTGAGCTCTGAAGAAAGGAAGGTGCAACCCGTCCACCCAAAGCAGAGGAGTGAGCTGTGGCCGAATCGAAACCCAAGACCGGTACTCTCAGATCCTTCCCCCGACTCTACTGGGTCGTGGTCATGTTCGAGTTCTTCGAACGCGGTGCTTACTACGGTATGATGAGCGTTCTCTCCGTCTATCTCACCGACATCCTCAATTTCCCAAAAGAGAGTGTCGGTACCATTAAGGGGACCATTCAGCCGCTTCTCTACTTTCTCCCCATCATTAGCGGTGCCCTGGCCGACCGTTTCGGCTATCGTCGCACCCTCATGGTCGCCTTTGCCCTGTTGGGAGGCGGATACTTCTTCACCAGCCAGATGACCTCCTACACCACCGTTTTCATGGCTCTGGTCGTCATGGGGCTCGGCGCCGGGGCCTTCAAGCCCGTCATCAGTGGGGCCATCGCCCGAACCACCGACGAGTCGAACTCCACCCTCGGGTTCGGCATCTACTACTGGTCCATCAACCTGGGAGCTTTCCTCTTTCCCCTCATCCTGGTCCCCCTCCTGAAGAACAACGTCGGCTGGGAGTGGGTCATCATCGCCTCGGCCATTTGCACTGGCGCCATGCTCATTCCAACGATCACTCTTTTCAAGGATCCACCCATGCCCCAGGAGGCTGAGGCCCGGAAGGAGTTCAACCTCATCCGGACCGTCGCCGACGCCTTTGAGATCGTCTATTCGCCCGTGATCCTGGTCTACCGATCCTGCCGGGCGAGCAGGGGAACCGCCTTTCTGGCCGCCTTGCTCCTGGTCGGATTCGTTGCTCTGGCTGCTTCCCGGTATGCGGCCCCGCGCACCGCGGTTGTGGCCGCTCCGGGCACAGCCTTCGATGTGGACGGAGTTCTCTTCGAAGTCCAGGTCCGGCGGGACATGACCGCCAAACAGCCCTTTCAGGTCGTCCCGGGCCAGGGGTCTGCCCTCGCCCCTGTGCTGGTGGTGCACCGGCCGGATGACATAGCTGATTTCCTCGACCCGATGCTGGACTCGTTGCGGGCAGCAGGGATACCTGCCACGGTGGACCGGGAGACCCTGATGGCCATGGTGGAGAAGGCGACCAGACCGCCGCAACTGAGGTTGAGGGAAATCGGGGGTGAGGCGCGGTTCTCCGTGGACCGGATAGCCGGAGGCAGGGTCCAGATCCGGGTGACCGACCCGACCAGCTACGAGGAGTACCGTGGCGAGCTTTTGGCCGCCCTCCGGGCGGTTCCAGAGCTGGCCACTGTGCCCGAGGAGGTGGTGGAGGATCTGTTCCAGCGCGGCTCGCACCGCCCGTTCCTTCTGGCCTTCATCGCTCTGCTGGTGCTATCGGCTGGGGTGATACTGGCCCTCGAACCCCGCTACAAGGCGGCTTCCCGTTCAACCCGGCTCGTTTACGCGGTGGTCACGGTTGCCGCGGCCGGAGCTCTGCTGTGGCTGTTGCCAGGACTCTCCCTATTCTCGCGCATCCTGAGCTCGATCATCTTCCTGACCGCACCCTCCATCTATCTCATGGACTTTGAGGATATGAGCCGCTTTCGGAACCACTGGCGGTTCCTGCTATTAATCTTTCTCTACTCCGGCTTCTGGGTTCTCTATTTTCAGATGTTCGACTCCGTGCTGTGGTACGTAAAGGCATACGTTGATGCTACTGCTCTGAACAATTTTGTCAACAATACCCTCGGCGCTATCGGACTTCACATCAACTGGTTTTTCGATGTCGAACACGTGACGGTCATCAACGCCGGCACCATCATCGTGCTTCAGCTTCTCGTTTCGATGATCGTCAGAAAGACCAAGGCCCTGCCCACCATGATGGTCGGGATCGGCCTCGGCACCACCGGTCTGGCCATCCTGGCCATCAACACAAACATCTGGGTTTTTATGGCCGGCATCATCGTCTTCTCCATCGGAGAGATGACCACCCACCCCAAGTTCATCAGCTACGTCGGCCTGACCGCTCCCAGGGATCGGGTGGCCACCTACATGGGCTACATCTTTCTCTACGGTGTCATCGGCTCGAGCATAGGCGCCCCCATGGGCGCTAAACTCTATGTCCATTATGTGGACCATCTCAACCAGCCCCGGACGCTGTGGCTCATCTTCAGTTGCATCGGACTTTTCACCATCGCCGCCCTTCTGCTCTACAACAAGTTCCTCGCCCCGAAACAGGATGTGTAGCCGAAGACGGACAGCTTATTCTCCCAGAATATTTTGCGGACTCTGATCTGTTTGTTTGCAAAAAAGAAGACGGCCAGAGCACCATTAAACCATTCCGAACTATTGGCCCTTTATTCCGACGCAGAGATATAGGTCACGCATTAGAGGATCGCATCTTGCGGGGAGACTTCGGTGGGTAAGATCAGGGTTTGCTACTTTCTGGAAGACCGGGCCCATGAGCGGTTTCTAAAGGCCCTTGTGGAGCGCGTCGCAAGGGAGGAAGGCATTATGGCTCACCTTCTGCTTTATGATGTGAGATCTGCAAGACATGGCTCGAGAGTTATTAACCAGTTTAGGGAGTTTCTGCGAGATTACGGACGGAAATTGTAAAGGGTATGATGAACGCATTCAACAGTTGCAACGGCACGTAAAAAGGCTCGGTCAAATAATACATGATCGCATTCTCTATGCTGTTCCCGACCCTCATATCGAACGTTGGTATCCCCTGGATCATCCGGTCAAGGCGGATCATGAGGGTCCCCCTCTGTTATTGCCGACTCGACCGAGCAATCCCCTCTATCCAATCGGATTTAAGGCTTTAGCCTCTTATTAGTCCCCGCCTCCGGGATCAGCGCCCCGATTGGGATCGGAGCAACTGCCGGACAGCCGAAAAGGCTCTCCCTCCGAAATGCGGCTTTCTCGGATCAAAGCTCCTCCAGCAAGGGGGTGTCAGTAGATTCAGTCTCTTTTTTCCCTTCTTTCGCCAGCATACCTAACGCGGGCCATACCAGTCTTCTTCAGATTGAGCTCTTTCGCCACCTTCGACGGTAAAACAGGAGTGGTAGCACCGGCCAGGAGGCTTTATTTTTAGCAAAGCCCTTGAAGTCTATCGAATAACTGTTTGTTCTACATCGAATACCCATTCGGTCAGGTGTTTGTATTTAATACATGAAAATCTGTGTTCATCTGTGTCCTGGTCAAAGAGGAAACTTCTGGACGATTAATTTTGTGCTCTTTTGTGGAGTTTTGTGGCTTATTGTTGGTTAGGGGCTTCGACTGACAGCAACAGGTCTCTCTCTTGCAAAATGCACTCACACCCGCTTCCCACAAAATCTCAAAAAGA
>JBHIER010000128.1:0-8175 GCA_046760705.1 bacterium | reverse complement strand
GTTCTGAAACTGTGGCCGATGTGAACTGCAATGGCCAGATCACGCCGGGCGATGCCCTGTGTATATTTCAAAGATACCTCTATGCCTCCTGGCAACCGGACTGCGAGTGCTCGAGGGTTGGTGGCGCTCTTGCCCAGGGCGGCCCAGCCTTTGAGGTCAGCCTGGGCGAGGTCACTGTTACCGCCAGAGACAGAGTGAAGGTACCGATTATGGTGGCCAACCCCCAAGGGCTGTCTGCCTTCGGTCTGGATCTTCTCTTTCCTCCAGAACTTCTTCAATTTGTCAAGGTGGAGAAGACGCCATTAACCAAGAAGTGGATTTTTCTGGATGGGGCCCAGAGCCGTCCCGGGGCGATCACCCTTGGTGGGTTTCACACCGAGGGGGTTGAGGTTTCAAAGCTTTCGGCTGTGGCCGAGGTCACCTTTGTGGTCAAGGGGAGATTGACAGGTGATGGAGAGTTGAGTTTGACCAACTTGGTTGACGACTTTGCCGGGGGTGTCAGTCCCAAACTGAGCCTAAGGGAGGAGCTTGCATCTGTTCCGGCGACCTATGCTCTTTTTCAGAACTATCCCAACCCCTTCAATCCCATCACCACCATCCACTACGCCATCCCCAGCAAGGAGCAGAGAGCGGAGAGCAGAGAGTATGCTCTTCGCGCTACCCTGAAAATCTACAACATCTTGGGCCAGGAGGTGCAGACGCTGGTGGATGAAGTGAAAGAGGCAGGGTATTACACCGTCATCTGGGATGGCCGGGATAGTTGGGGCAGGGAGGTTTCGAGCGGTATATTATGTTGAAGGCGGGGCAGTTTTCCGCCACCAGGCGGATGGTGCTATTGAGGTAGTTTCCCAAGCTCTATTTAAGGAGGAGAGAGGCTATCCCGATTGAATCCGGGGTGGTTTCTCTGTTATACGGGTTGTAGGGGCCGACCTCTGTGTCGGCCCTTTGTGAGGAGGGACCCCGCAGGATAGATTATCCAAGGAGCGGACAGAGAGGTCCGCCCCTACGGGTGTGCGAGGTTGTTTGGGTTGTAGGAATTGCTTCTCTGTAGGCAGACATGGGTTTATCCCTGTCCGTCCGGAGCTGCGCTTTCCATAGCCATTACGATGGCTCGAGGGATTTGTTTGTAAGGGTGTAGCCGAACTTTCCAAAGTTCGCCCGAGGGGATGGGCATCATTGAGCGCGGATATGAATCCGCGGCTACAAGGGCAGGCTCGCCAGCGATGGAAAAAAATTTGCCGGATCGTGAAAAATTCAATTTTTTCCTTGACAAACGCTCCTTGAATCATTAAAATTGTGTCGTAATATGAACTGGGAGGCCCGCCCGGAGTGTTGGACCAGATTTTTGAAGGGGAGGAGAATGGTTTTTTCGGTTGGTTCGTTTAAACAGGCCGTCGGACATGACAGAGAGCGGCACTATTGGTGGAAAGGGGCATGGTGCCTCTGGGGCTGGTACGCCTGGTACCGTAACCCTTTCGGAGACCAACCGGAAAAGGATCGGGGGGTGATGTTTTAAGAGGATAACCTCCAACAGAGTGAATGTTGAAACCCGCATCCGATTTCGGCTGCGGGTTTTTTTATTCGGCCGCCGGAGGGAAGAGTGAAGGGTTTTTCTCAAGACGAACTCGAAGCGCTGCGAGTAGGGGATGAGATGACCACCATGCTTCAGGGGACCGAAATGGGGGGGCTGTTGCCTGTCGACCTCTACGAGGCGCTCAGCAGGGGCAGACAATATTCGTTCCTCTTAGAGAGCTTAGAAGGGGAGGAGAAGATTGCGCGCTATTCTATCTTGGGGTTTGATCCCTTTCTCCGCTTTCAGAGCAAGAGAGATGCGATCACGGTCTCGGCTGGGGGAAAAGCGATACATGCCCGAGGGGACCCCATCACAATTTTGCAAGATCTTATGAGCCGAATCAGAGTGAAAAACCCGATTGGAAGTTTGCGCTTCTCAGGCGGAGCTGTCGGCTATTTTGGTTACGATATGGTCAGATTCTTCGAAGAACTACCCGATACAAACCCCGATGATCTCAATATCCCCGATTGCTATCTCATCTTTCCCAGACAGATCGTGGTTTTTGATCATCGCCAAAAGTCTATCACCATGATTTATAGTGCAACCGATGAGCGGAAAGATCGAGCAATTTCAGAATTAAACTCAATGAAGACAATTATTGCTCAACTCAAACGTGGGAAAGATAAAAAAGAGAGGAGGGCGAACGGTAAGGTTAACGAAAGCCTCCTTCAATCAAATCTCACCCAGAAGCAGTTCGAGGAGGTTGTTGACAGAGCCAAAGAGTACATCTTCGCCGGCGATATTTTTCAGGTGGTGCTCTCCCAGAGATTCAGTGTTCAGATCGCATCCGATCCCTTGCAGATTTTTCGGACCCTCCGCCGGACCAACCCCTCACCATATATGTACTACCTCAATTTCGGTCGGCTCAAGATTATTGGCTCTTCTCCTGAAATTCTGGTGAGAGTGGAAGACGGTTTCGTCGAGACGAGGCCCTTGGCCGGAACGCGGCCGCGGGGAAATTCGGCCGAAGAGGACGGGGCGTTGATCAAAGACTTGCTCAGCGATGAAAAGGAGAGGGCGGAACACATTATGCTGGTCGATCTGGGGAGAAATGATATCGGCCGGGTGTGCGAATACGGTAGTGTAAAAGTGACGGAACTTTTGGGCGTGGAGAAGTATTCTCACGTGATTCATTTGGTTTCGAACGTGGTCGGAAGATTGAGAAGGGGCAAGGACGTCTTTGACGTCCTCCGGGCCACCTTTCCGGCCGGCACCGTCTCGGGTGCGCCGAAGGTCAGAGCCATGGAGATCATCGACGAACTGGAGCCGGTCCGCCGAGGGATTTACGCTGGTGCCGTCGGCTATGTGAGTTTTACCGGAAACCTGGACACCTGCATCGCCATTCGGACAATAGTTATTAAAGACGGGAGAGCCTTTATTCAAGCCGGAGCAGGTATTGTGGCCGATTCGGTTCCAGAGCGTGAGTACGGCGAAACGATGGACAAAGCCCAGGCCCTCTTCAGGGCGATGGAAATTGCTGATGGAACCCTTGACCCGCATCCGATAGATTCAAGAGGTGAGATCTCATGACCAAGTTAGAACAGTTGCGGACCGAGATTGAAACAATCGACGTGAAACTGATCGAACTCATTGCCAAAAGGCTTGAATTGGCCGTAAAAGTGGGCCAGCAAAAGGGGAGGATGGGCATACCCATTCGCGACTGGAGCGTGGAGAAGAACGTGATCGATCGGGCTCATCGGACAGCTCAGAAGCTACATCTGCCCACCGACCTGGTGAGAAACATTATGCAACTCCTCATTCAGGAGTCCTGCGCCTTTCAGGAGGGGCTACAGGACTCTACATATAACGGTGATCTCGGTCGGATATGTATCGTCGGGGGAAAGGGGAGAATGGGGAGGTGGTTTGCCCGCTTTTTTCACAACCAAGGCCATTCCGTATCAATTTATGACACGGCCGGCCCTCTGCCCGACTTCCCATCCTTTCAGAACTTGAGGGAAGGGATGGGTGATGCCTCACTCCTGCTGCTGGCCACCCCCCTTGAGGCCACGCCAAAAGTATATGAAGAACTCATTCAACTGAAACCTTCGGCCATAATCTGCGACATTGCCAGTCTGAAAAGCGGTCTTCTCGAATCGATCAGGAAGGCAAGAAAGGCTCACCTGGGCGTGGCCAGTATCCATCCCCTCTTCGGCCCTGACACCCGGATACTCTCCGATAAAGTGATCTGTCTCTGCGATTGTGGGGACCAAAAATCGTTCTCAGAGGTCCGAGCCCTCTTTCAAGAGACATCGGCCACGCTGGTGGAACTGCCCCTCGAACGTCACGACTTTTTGGCCTCATACGTCCTGGGGCTTTCACACGTTATCAATATCATCTTCGCCCACACCCTCTCCAGAAGTGGGCTCCCGTACAAGGCCCTCTCGGAGGTGGCCAGCACCACCTTTGTCCGGCAGATTGCGACGACCGTCTCCGTCATTACGGAAAACCCCTTTCTGTATTACGAAATTCAGAACACCAATGCCTTTACACCAGAACTCTATGCACAACTGACCACGGCCATGAATGAGATCGTTGAGGCGGTTCTCTCAAAAAAACGTGAAAGGTTCGTCGAAATTATGGAGAAGAGTAAGAGATACTTTACTGAGGATGAGAGCAAGGGGCCCTTACCATGATTTTGGTGATTGACAATTACGACTCCTTCACCTACAACCTCGTTCAATACTTAGGAGAACTGGGAGTTGAAATGACGGTTTACCGGAACGACAAGATCTCAATCGGAGAGATTGAACGTCTCAACCCCGATGGGATTGTCATCTCTCCCGGGCCGTGTACGCCTGATGAGGCCGGGATCTCGGTGGAGGTGGTGAACCATTTTGCCGGAAAAATTCCAATTCTGGGAGTGTGTCTTGGACACCAATCCATAGCCCAGGCCTTCGGGGGGAGGGTCATACGGGCCGGTGTCATTATGCACGGGAAGACCTCCCATATTCACCACGACGGTCGAACGATTTATAAGAACCTCGAGAATCCCTTCATGGCCACCAGATACCATTCCCTCATTGTGGAAAGGGAAACCCTACCGGACTGTTTCGAGATCAGTGCCTGGACCCGAGAGGGAGTAATTATGGGTATTCGCCACAGGAGATACCAGATCGAAGGGGTCCAGTTTCACCCTGAATCGATATTAACGGAGGTGGGAAAGGAGCTTTTGAGAAACTTTATCGATGAAAGATAAAAGGTGGGAGATGGGAGATGAACGTAGTGTAAGGCTTCATGCCCGTAGGAAACCGTAATCACGCCCCCCGAGGGTCTCCACTACAATGATAGATGAGAGAGGTTGTGCTCTCATCTTTGATCTCTTTCTGTAGTGTAGGGCTTCATGCCCGTAAAAAACCATAATTACCCCCACAAGGGGCTAGACTACATCTGCATTTATGGCAATTTTTGTAGTGTAGGTTCTCAAAAGAAAGGTAGGCTGAAGATGATCAAAGAGGCAATAGAAAAGTTGATAGAAGGGCGGGATCTCACCGAGGAGGAGGCCACCTCCGTTATGAATGAGATCATGACCGGTGGGGCGACCGAGGCTCAGATCGCTTCCTTCTTGACCGCTCTCAGGCTCAAGGGCGAGACAGTCGAGGAGATCGCCGGGTTCGCCAAGGTGATGAGGGATAAAGCCACTCGCATCGAATGCCAGGCCAGGCCCGTGGTTGACACCTGTGGTACTGGGGGTGACGGTAGCGGGACGTTCAACATCTCCACAGTGAGCGCTTTCGTGGCTGCCGGGGCCGGGGTCAAAGTGGCCAAGCACGGCAACCGATCGGTATCGAGCCGATGCGGCAGCGCCGACCTGTTGAAAGAGTTAGGGGTCAATATCGAAGCCTCCCCCGATGTGGTGGCCCGATGTATCGACGAGATAGGCATCGGCTTTCTGTTTGCACCATCGCTGCACGGGGCGATGAAGTACGCCATCGGCCCCAGACGGGAGATGGGGATCAGAACCGTTTTCAATATTTTGGGGCCGTTGACCAACCCGGCTAAGGCCTCGGCTCAGGTCTTAGGGGTCTACGCCGAAGAGCTCACAGAACCGATCGCCGGAGTCTTGGACCGGCTGGGCTGCGAGCGTGCCTGTGTCGTCCACGGCGAAGACGGACTGGACGAGATCACCACCACAGCCAGAACAAAGATCTCCGAAGTTACCCACGGAAAAATCAGAAGTTACCACATTCAGCCCGAGGATTTCGGAATAGCCCGAACAGAGCCGGATCAGCTCAAAGGAGGTGACCCGAAGCAGAATGTGGAGATAGCCCTGAGTATCCTCCAGGGAGAGAGAGGATCAAGAAGGGATATCGTGCTGTTGAACGCCGGGGCGGCCATCGCTGTGGGAGGGTTGGCCGGTGGGATTAAAGAGGCGATGGAACTGGCCACAGAGTCCATAGATTCTGGAGCAGCCCTGGACAAACTGGAGAGACTCAAGGCGGTGACCAATGACAGTTCTTGATGAAATAGTGGCCCGCAAGAGAGCCGAGGTTTCACAGAAGAAGACCAGGGTACCGAAGTTTGAGCTAAAGGAGCTCCCCCCGACCAGGGATTTTAAATCCGCTCTGAAAGGTAATGACATTTCCCTCATTGCTGAGATAAAAAAATTTTCTCCCTCAAAAAAGGTGATGAGGGTCAGCTTTGATCCCGGGCAGATAGCCAAAAGCTACGAGAGAGATGGGGCTGCGGCCATATCGGTTCTCACTGACGAAAAATTCTTCGGTGGGCAGGACGAGCACATAAGCACAGTCAGAGAGGAGGTGAGGCTGCCCATCCTGCGCAAGGAGTTCATCGTCGATGAGTATCAGATTTACGAGTCGAGGGTCTTGGGAGCTGACGCGATTCTGCTCATCGCCTCCATTTTGGAGCGAGCACAAGTCTCCTCATGGCTGGCTCTGGCCGAGGAGTTGGGTCTGTCCTGCCTGGTTGAGGTCCATACAGAGGGGGATCTGGAAAAAGTTTTAAACACCCGGGTCCAGATCATTGGCCTGAATAACCGGGACCTGGCTACCTTAGAGGTTGACGTGACCACCTCTTTTCGGCTGAAAGGACTGATACCCCCGGGCATAATCACCGTCAGCGAGAGCGGGATAAGGAGGCGAGAAGACATCGTGAGGTTGGGGGAGGCCGGATTCGACGCAGTACTGATCGGTGAGTCGCTGATGAGTTCACCGGATATTGGTTTAAAGTTGAGGGAGCTTTTAGGCAGATGACCAGGGTCAAGATTTGCGGCATAACCACCGTAGAGGATGCCTCAGCCGCGGTTGGGTGCGGGGCCGATGCTCTGGGCTTTGTCTTCGCTGAGAGTCCGAGAAGGATCGCCCCGGAGGAGGCCAGGGAGATTATCGAGAGGCTTCCCCCTTTCTTCACCGCGGTCGGCGTCTTCGTCGATGAACCGGCGGAGAGGGTGAGAGAGATAGCGCGGCTATGCCGTCTGGATGCCCTTCAGTTCCACGGCCGCGAATCCCCGCAGTATTGCCGCGGTTTTGATCGGAGGGTGATCAAAGCCTTCAAAGTGAGGGACGGATCGATCGCCGCAGAGATGGCTGGCTATGATGTCGATGCATACCTTTTGGACTCATGGGCCGGCGGTGGCACCGGCCAGAGGTTCAACTGGAACCTGGTCAGAGGGATAAAGGGCCGAATAATTCTGGCCGGGGGGCTCACCCCTGAAAATGTGGGGGAGGCGATCACGAAGCTTCGACCTTATGCGGTCGATGTGTCCACCGGAGTGGAGAGGTCCCCCGGAAAAAAGGATCACTATAAGATAGAGGAGTTCGTAAGAAATGTCCGCCGATGTGACCGGCAAGACTGAGATCGTCGGCATATACGGCTGCCCGATCGAGCACACCCTCTCACCGCGCATGCACAACGCTGCTCTTCGGGCCCTGGGGCTGGATATGATATACCTGCCCTTTGAGGTGAAGAGCGCTGCTCTCAGAGAAGCCGTTGAAGCAATTCGTGCGCTCAATTTTGTCGGGGTGAACCTGACCCACCCTCATAAAAGAGCCGTGATCGAGCACCTGGACGATATGTCCGATGAGGCGCGAGAGATTGGTGCGGTCAACACCATCGTCAACAGGAACGGAACGCTGGTCGGGCACAACACCGACGGAGCAGGCTTCATGCGCTCCCTCAGCGAAGACTACGGGTTCAGTGCCAGGGGCAGGAGGGTGGTCATATTCGGTGCCGGAGGTGCGGGACGGGCGATAGGCTGGGCCCTCAGCCATGAGCCACCAAAACGACTGGTGATCGTCAACAGAACCTTTGACAAGGCCGAGAGCCTGGCCGCAAAAGTGGGCGGATGCGCCCTGCCCTGGGATGATCCAGAACTTCGAGAGGAGATATCGACGGCCCATCTTCTCATTAACGCCACCTCAACCTCTCTGGATCTGGACCACAATTGGGTCCCGGAGAAACTCTTTATCTACGATATTGTTTACGACCACAAAAACTCTCTATTTATCCAGGGGGTGCAGGGTAAGGGAGCACGAATCGGGAATGGCTTGAGCATGTTGCTCCATCAAGGGGCTTTGGCCTTCGAACTGTGGACCGGACAGAAAGCGCCGCTGGAAGTGATGAGGCGGGCGCTCGGGCTGAGGGGA
>JBHIER010000127.1:0-8217 GCA_046760705.1 bacterium | reverse complement strand
CAGAATTGATACAACTGTCGCTTCATGCATCACCTTCCTACAGAGTCAGCAATGGAGTGTTGGAACGTTGGAGTGATGGAGAGAACTGTGTTCCCTTCCTCTGTAAACCAACACTCTGCAAAGGAGTGTTCACCAGACGGGCCATCCCAAAGCCTGACAGCCCGCCTGGGATACTTATGCCTATGGGCGAGACTCTTTCACTTCAGGAGAACCATTCGCTTCGTGCTGGTGAAATCACCCGCCGTCAAACGGTAGAAATACACCCCACTGGCGACACCCAAGCCACCACTATCCTTTCCATCCCAGGTGACCGTATAGTATCCCGCGTCTTTCAGCTCGTCCACCAACGTTCTTACCTCCTCCCCGAGGATATTGTAAATCTTTAGTGTGATGTGGGGAGGGGACTGATCACTGACCACTGAGTACTGAATACTGGTTTCGGGGTTGAAGGGATTAGGATAGTTCTGAGCCAGATTGTAGCGAGTAGGTACTGGCTTCCCTATCGAAACCGAACCCGGTTTGACCGTCACTGGGAGAGCTTCGGCCGCCGGACTGGCCAAAATGACCTCCTCAAAATCCAGTCCTAAGTCCGAGGTCCAAAGTCCAAAGTCTTCTACCTTAAAAGGTATAGCTAACACAGGCCCCTCACCCGCTGGAATCACCTCCCCCAAAGCGCTGTAAACGATAACGGTCAATTCCCCGTCCTGGTCGTTGAATGCCACCGTCATCTCCGCACTGCGCTCGGTGAGCCGGGGTGTTCCGGGGGTCATCAGAGCAGCATCGTAGCTGGCCCGGATTTGGACTCCAGCTATGGGCTCGCTGGTGTTGACTACCACAGGCAGTTCAACCCTGCCCTCAGCCCGGAGAGGCAGTTGTTCCCCCATAGATACGGTGGCCGTCTTCCCAGTCCCTTCAGCCAGCAGGGGTCCGCTGAAGACGAGCAGGAGAGCCGTCAACCCCACGGCTGCGGGCCAACCACCGGTAAGAATCCGTTCCTTCATGTTATCACCTCCTTTCCTTTTCAAACCTCATTTGACCAAAAATGGGGCATTTTGCCCAGGCATTTTGCACGGAACAGGTATGTACGTCCCAATGGCCGTGATTCGGCAACCGGTGCAGATCGCGGGGAGCCCGGTTTCGAGGACGCTTTGACCGAGGAGAAAAGGAGGCTTGAAAGCTGCCGCCTCTTCTCCCTGGCACCTCTTTCCCGGACTGACAAGGATTGAGGCAACCAAAACCATTCCAACCATGAAAAAAACGGTTCCGCATTCCTCCTCCGTTTCGCAAACTGAACAAGCGATTCGCGAAGCTTCCCACTTCCTCTGTGCAAATCCTATGCCAGGGATTCAAGAAAGGCGGACGAATCGTAGACGACGCCAAGATTTTGACACACATGGGGATATACCGTGAATGAAGTGGACGTGCTTTTTCATATTCTCCGGACTGGGTTCAGCTCGTCCCATTCCCTAAAAAAGTGAGTCGAAATAGCCCCACTGTATAATCTCCTTTCCACAGAAATTCCACCCCAATCTAATTTAATATTCGCTGGGGATCGATCAAAAGTTTCCTTAAGACGGCCGAGGCTATATATACAAATGGTAGATACTATGAGAGGATTTCTGTACCATAAAAGGAATCGAGAATGATGATCAAGGTAAAAGTTTATGGCTGTCCAAAATGATCGTGGATAGAGGTGAGTATCTGTACAGGTGTCTAAATCGTGCTTGTCTTATACCATCCCATTCCGGAATTGGTTCGATGTATTAAGGGCGATAGGAGACGGTGGTGCTGAAAGTGCCTGACAATTTGAAGCAATCTACATCACCGTGATCGACGGTCCATCGGCAAAATTTTCGAAGGTGAGATTTTTCACTTGACTTTGCTCTGAATCAGTGACAAATACATGGCTGAGGGCAGGGGGCTCTTGAACAAGGGAGATCTCGTTCGATCCTCTGAAAAGCTATGGGCCGGCGCTGCACTGACTATCAAGATGACTGCGGCTAAAAAAATGGCTTACATAAAAACTTCTATGAGAATGAAATGACTCCTGAAATCGTAGAAGTTTCAGCGGAAGATATTGGGAAACTCATTGCAAAAGTGAAGAAGCTATCCAGCGGTGTTTCTTTATTTGAAGGTGAGCACAGTTGACCTCACAATTGCCTCTTCTGCGTGCCCTCCCATGACTATCCCAATCCCTTTAATCCAGTGAGCCACATCCACTACTCCCTTCCGGTGATTGGTGAGTAGTCCTGTCCACACCAGCCTGAGGATTTACAATCTTCTGGGGCTGGAGATCAGGACATTGGTGGATGAGCTCAAAGAGCCTGGTGACTCGACCGTCACGTGGGACAGAATCTACTTCTATCGTCTGATAGCGGCGGAAAGTTCAACGATACTAAGAGGATGGTGCTGACTGAGTGATTTGTGCAGTATGGGTCTTTCCCCTACTGTTCCTTGCTATTTCCTGTTAATCCGTGATGTTCCCTCTCTGCTCCAAAAAGAAACAGAAACAGACTCAGTCCCAAAATTCCCAAGTGAATCCCCATTTATAGATCCGTCGAGGCATAGGATACCCAATGCGCAGTTGGTATTTCTCGTCAAGTAGATTCTTAAGAGCATAGAAAATCTCGAAATCGATGATTTTCACTGTGACTTTGATGTTAGCCACAGGGACACCTTTCATCTCGACCTGCGAATATGTGCTATAATCGTAACCTGTTCGCCCCCCTATGTACTCTCCTCCAAGCCAAAGTTTGGTTCTTATTTCGTCTTGGATAAAACTCCTCTCTAACGTCAGATAGCCGGAGATAGAATGTTCTGGTCGATAAAGCAATTTCTCCCCTTTTGTGACATCCTTTGCTCTAAGATAATCGTAGTTTAATTTCAATCCTGCGTTTTGGAACAGATGTGCCTCGACTTTGAGGTTAAACCCATTGAAAACAGTCTTATCTTTATTTACGAAAGTGGTCACAAATTTAACCGGATCAAGCTGAGTTGTGATGATGTCTTTAACTCTTCGATCATAATAGCTCGCAAAGAGCCTTACCCCTTCAATGATATTAACAATTGCACCCCCTTCAAAGGAGAAACTCCTCTCGGGCCGGAGATCCTGATTGCCATAAAACTGCCAGTTAGGATAATACCCATAGAGCTCATCAAAATTGGGCGCTCTAAAGGCTCTCTCAGCAGAGGAATATAGCGCAAAGTCTGGCCAAACTTCATATCTCAGACTGACGCCTGGTGAAAACTGAACACCGTAAACAGAGTGTCGATCCAGCCGGGCAGCAAGTCCGACCTTGAGGCCCCGGACCGCCTCCACATTTATGAGCCCGAAGACCGCCTCTTGACCAGTCGAATGTTTCCCATCGTCAGTACTGTCAATTTTCCGTCGCTCAGCATTAAAACCAAATAGGATCTTGCCCTTCGGCTGCAAATCTATGCTTTGCTGAGCATCAACTCCGTAAAACGTATTCTTATGCAGAGACTTTGTCCCCAAATCCGGATCCTTATAATCTCTTTTGATGTGCGACCCATAGAGTCTGAGTTTAGTGTCTTGGTCCTCCAGGAGCTGCCCGCTGAGCTCAAAATCGAAATCGCTTCGCCGATCTTTTTGACGAGCATTAGGGCTGGAACCAGGAACTCCCAGCTCGCCTTGCCTATATTTACCCCAAACCAAGCATCTTAAAGAGGGATTCAAAAAATAGGAGAGCTTGCCGGTGAACCCTCGAGCGTCGTAATCACTATTCTCCACATATCCGTCCGAACCATTGAAACTACCGGTTAAATACAGACTGAGATTCTCACCATAGACCTTTCCAAATTGGAACTTATTAAGGTCTAATCTATTCTTCCCCTTTTCGATGTGTATCTGGGAGTAGGGTCTGGTTGACTTGGGGGCTTTTGTTATTATATTGATCACTCCTCCAACAGCACTGGCACCGTATAGGGATGACAGCGCACCGTCCACGACTTCAACTCTCTCTATTGACTCCAAGGGAAAGACATTCAGATCCAAGGAACCATTCTGAGGGTTGTTGTAAGGCCGGCCATCTAACAGACTCAATACCTCATTTGACCATGAACCCCTGAGACTGGCTGTCTGGAGAGAGCCAAAGGGTCCGTGATCGCCTATGTCGATCCCTGAATAAATGAGCAGAATATCTCCTAAACTCTCTGCTGTCGACTGTTCGATCTCTTCGCGGGTGATCACCGTGACATTGCCCGCAGCCTCTGATAAGGCCAATGGGTAACGCGTCGCCGTCACCACGATCTCTTCCAATTGATAAACAGTATCTTGTCCGGCAGGCTCCTGCGCTGAAAGGGTTTGACCGAGCAAACTCAGCAAGCCACCCAACCCTACTAACAATCTCTTGTAGTGCATTGTCTCCCTCCTTACATTTTGAAAGAGTCCTGCATCTCGTTGGTATGAGCAGTTCTGACCTTACCAACAACTCTCACTACAGGTGGAATCAAAAATGCAAAGAAAATCGTATTGGCTACTAAATGGACCGCCGAGAAAATGAGCCCGGCTACAACAATCTCTGGCAGCTTGGAAATCAGACCAAAAGCCACGGCGAACCCAAGATTTGTTCCTATATCGTAAACGAGTGTCAGAGAAAAGCCTATGAGAGCTAACCACCCCATGGAAATAGGTCCACTCACTTTGATTCCGCTGGATCGTAACACACCTCCTGCAAAACCTATAAAGGACATGATACCCACTTGAGCCAAGAGCACTGGAAAGACAGGGACTCCCAAAGGATTGAAAGTCGAAAAAAGAGACATGGACACCCCCCCAACCAATGCCCCATGCCAAAATCCGAGAAAAAACCCGGAGAGAAAAACAATAGTGGACATCAGCTCAACATTAGGGATTTCAATTAAAGCCAGGCCCGCAGCAACTGCCAAGGCAATGAAAATAGAAACTGGAGCAACTCGCCTCGTTAAAACCATCATTTTGAGCACCCTGGTTGAAAAACAAAAAACCCCAACCTCCCAGTGGGAGCAATAAAAAAAAACTCCAACCTCTTGGGAGGTCGGAGTTCTCCGATACAATATAAAAATACCGTCTCACCTTCCCTCGAAGGCCAACGAAATATGCGACACAGGCAGGTCTCCTGACTGACGGCGTCTCCTCCTCCAAGCCTTCCCATTCCAGTATGCCAGAACAGTGGCTCCAGGAGGAGGTGAGGCAATCCCCTCGCCTCAAACCGATCACAGTGGCGGGGCCGCGACGGAATCTCACCGTCTTCCGCTATTCTCCCCGACAGACTCGGGGCACCTGGATCGATCCTATTCAGTTTTGGTCTAAGATAGAGTTGAAAATATCAAAAGTCAAGCCTTTTCTTAAAATTCTTCCCGGTGCTGGATGTGATCTCATCTCTCCAGTGTCGTATCGCCGATCCACCTCAGAAACTGGCCGTGGCCTTCGACGATGTCAAAAGCCACAATAGCCGGCACCTCGTAGGAATGGAGCTCCTTGACCTTGCTTTTCAGCCGCCGAAACAGACTCTTCTGCGTCTTGCAGATGAGAACATATTCGGCCGCCTCCTCGATCTCCCCCTTCCATCGGTACACCGAACGGCATGGGAAAAAATTGACGCAGGCGGCCAACCTCTCCTCCACCAGGGTTCGGGCGATGCGCTCGGCCTCACCGCTATCAGCAACGGTCACATAGACAGTGACGTACATCTTTAAATCCGAAATCGAAAATCCAAAATCCAAAAGAAATCCAAAATTCAAAACTCAAAACTTGTGCTCCGCGAAGCCGGCGGATCTAAAACGCAAAATGCAAAATACGAAATATGAAATACGAAATCCAAAAGGGACCCAAAATCCAAAAAAGCTCACGCCGAGGGTGAGAGCACCGACTCCACCTTCTTAACAATCTCTTTCTTGGGCACGGCTCCGATGATCTGTTCGGCCACCTTACCCTCTTTAAAGATCAGCAGACTGGGGATGCTGCGGATGCCAAACTCGGCCGCTGTCCTTTGATTGGAGTCAACATCCAACTTTCCAACCTTAATCCTGTCCCCATACTCGGTGGCGATCTCTTCGACAATGGGGGCGATCATGGTACAGGGAGCACACCACACCGCCCAGAAATCGACCACCACGGGCACAGAAGACTCTTTCACTTCCTTCTGGAAGTTTCCATCGGTAAAGGTCAATAACTCACCCATATCTCACTCCTTTGACTCAATCCCAGGAACTTTCTTCAAGGTGTCCCGGTCGGCGTTCGATCTATTTACCCATACCGACCCGTTGGGCTTTCTGGAAGACCTTGCCTTCCGTTTGAAAGGCAGGAGCAACAATAATCTTTGTCAACTGCATCTCTTTAATATTCTTCGCCCCCAAATTGCCCATGGACGTTCTCAGCGCCCCCATCAGATTTTGGGATCCATCGTCCAGTTCCGCGGGTCCGAAGAGGATCTGTTCGAGGGTGCCCGTAGTCCCCACCCGAATGCGGGTGCCCCGGGGTAAGTTGGCATGGGGTGTGGCCATACCCCAGTGATAGCCCCTGCCGGGGGCCTCTTCGGCTCGGGCAAAGGCAGAGCCCACCATCACTGCATCAGCGCCACAGGCAAAGGCCTTACAGATGTCTCCCCCAATGCTCATGCCACCGTCGGTAATAATAGAGACGTATCGGCCGGTCTGGGTGTAATAAAAGTCTCTGGCAGAAGCACAGTCGACGGTGGCTGTCACCTGGGGCACTCCGATCCCCAATACACCCCTTGTGGTGCAGGCTGCCCCTGGGCCGATGCCCACCAGCAGAGCATCGATACCTGCCTCCATGAGCTGCAGAGCCACTTCGTAGGAAACTGTGTTGCCGACGATGACCGGCACCGACATCTCTTTGCAAAATTTTGTGAAGTCGAGACTTTTGTACTGCGAAGAGATGTGTTTGACCGTTGTCACCGTCGACTGCACGACGAAAAGGTCAACCCCGGCCTCCTGGGCAATCTTGCCGAACCGCTCGGCCCGCTGGGGAATGGCCGATACCACTGCCGGCACACCGGCCGATTTGATCTCTTCGATGCGGGCGCAGATGAGCTCCTCCTTGATCGGCTCTTTATAAATGTCCTGGACGAGATGCGTTGCCTCCTCAGAAGGGGCCTCGGCAATTCTGGCGAAGACCTCCTCCGGATTTTCGTACCGCGTCTGCACCCCCTCTAAATTGAGGACCGCCAAACCACCCAACTTCCCCATGGCAATGGCAAATTTCGTATCGACCACACCATCCATCGCTGCCGCAATGATGGGAACATCAAATTTGGCCCCTCCCAGATGCCAACTGGTGTCCACATCATCGGGGTTGATGGTCATATCTCCTGGGGCCAGAGCGATCTCATCGAACCCGTAACAGCGCCGAGCTTTTCGCCCGCGACCGATAAAGATTCCCATACATCTCCCTCCTAATCGAAAATGAGCGTTCCGTGGTAGACAATCCGCGCCTGCCCCGTCAAGGTGCAGTGGGTGATCCTTCCCCCCTGAGGGCGGAAGGAGACGGTCAATGTCTCTCCGGCCCTGGTCAACACCCTCACCGGGGATGGAACTCGATGCACCAGATGAGCCATCACAGCACTGGCACACACCCCGGTGCCGCACGAATAGGTCTCATCCTCTACCCCCCTTTCGTACGTGCGCACCTTCAGCCTGGCCGAATTGAGCAGTTGAACAAAATTGACATTGGTCCCTGCCGGTTGAAACCGGTCCATCTTCCTGACTGCTCTGCCGCGCCTGACTACGTCGGCCTCATCAACGCGCTCCAAAAAGAGGACCACATGGGGCACCCCGACGTTGACAAAATGGGCCGGGAGAGTCTCCTCCGAGAGAGGCAGACGGAGTCTGATGTCCGTCGGATCCGGCATCTCTATGGTGACCCGACTCCCGTCCACCTGGGCCCTTCGGACTCCGGCCCGGGATTCGAAGGACATCTCCTTTGCACCGATCCCATTGAGGAAAGCATAGAGGGCGATGCACCGGGCCCCATTTCCGCAAAACTCGGCTTCTCCCCCATCGGCGTTGAAATAACGCATCTTGAAATCGGAGACCCGGCTCTGCTCCAAGAGCAGGACTCCGTCAGCGCCGACCGAGACCCGGCGCGAACAGACCCTGTTTACGAAGGATGAGACGTCGTCCGTCAGAAGGCCGGCCCGGTTATCGACAAGAATAAAGTCATTGCCGGCCCCCACCATTTTGGCAAACGGAATCTCA
>JBHIER010000126.1:0-8224 GCA_046760705.1 bacterium | reverse complement strand
CCTTACCGGTGTCTCAAGATCAATCCCCACGGCGCTTTTGAGGGCCATCTCGGCCAAATCGAGACCGTTTTGAGCGCTGATCAAGGCCGGTTTCAAATTGGAGACCTGAACCTCAGCCCGGAGCTCCTCGTAATCTGAGACGGTACCCTGACGGTGGAATTGTTTGACCCGCTCCAGATGGGCCTGGGCTTGCTCCACAGCGGCCCGGCTCACTATGACCATCTCCCTGGCCAAAAGCACTCGGTAGAAGGCCAACTCCACCTGAAAAATGATCTGCTGCCGGGTGCCCAGGAGATGTTCGTCGGAGAATTCTGAGTAGAGGTGGGAGATCTTCAAGGCCGCACCTATCTTACCCCCCACATAGAGGGGCTGTTGGAGGGTCAAGGCCCCGGTGAAGTCATGTCGAGTGCCGATGCGAAAACTCTGCCGCCCAAACTCCCCAGCCGTGACCACAAACTCCGGCAGTTTCCAATTTCCAATGTATTGACCGGTGAGACCTAACGAGGGAAAGGCCCCGGACCGCGCTTCGGTGATCTGGGCTTGGGCCTTCATCAACTCCTCCTCAGCCGTCAGCACATTTCTGTTCCTCTCCAGAGCTAAGGTGATACATCTGTCAAGGGTTAAAATCATTGGAGAGGTGCTTTGACTCTGGCCACAAGCCATGCCGGCCAGACCTACGAAGGCAGCGCTTATTATGCCCACCAAACCAGCTCGTATTCTTTTTACACCTAACAATTTTCCTCCCTCCTGTGACAAACATAATTAATCAATTATCTTTTCCCGATGCCGTCGAACAGAACAGCCACGATGGTTTTCTTCTCCTCCTCCAGAGAACGCTTCTCCTCGGAATACAAACGATAGAAAACAAAAGAATGGATCAAACTGTGAAAGACCTGGGCAATCCTCAGCGGGTCCACCTTCCTGATGGTTCCCTTCTGCACTCCAGATTCTATGGCCTGAGCCACCAGTTTTACCAGCTCCCCATGCTTTTCTAAAAGTCTCTCTCGCCACCGATAGCCAAACTTTCCGCATAAATTGTCCTTTTCAGCGGCAAAAATTCTGAAGAAATCCTGCCGTCTCGTTAAGCGCTCTCTCTCTTTGCGGCTCAAGGCTCCGTCAACCGCCATCTTTCTCCCCTCTATTTTCTAGGAGACCACACCGTCTGGAACCATCAGTCAATTTTTGACGAAAAAGTCAATTTCCGATCAATATAACCGGAAAAAATGCAAAGTCAAGGTTTTTTAGTAAGCTGGACCCACAGAAAGGTTGAAGGGCTTGAAGAGAAACTCCACCGCACAACAGGCATAGACTGTCTTGAGACCGCTCAGAGAGAAGTATCAGCAGATGAGAAAAGAGTGCTCAAATAATGCGGCTCACAGCAATATCAGTGAGAAGACGATTATTTTCTCGCCCGTATCAGTATCGTCAAGCCGATGAGGCCGAAGAGGCCATTTCCGATCCAGGCGGCTGCGAGGGGGGGCAGGTCGCCGGCTCGGCCCAGGGCTCTGCCGGCTTCCATGACGGTGTAATAGACGAAACAGATGAAGAGGCTGATCCCGAAACCGAGGGCGGCTCCACTCCGTCGCCTCACCGAGGCCAGGGCCGTGCCGAAGAGGACGATGATCAAATTGGTGAAAGGGAAAGAGAGTTTGAGATGGAGGTCGGCCATCCAGCGTTGGGCGTCGCCGCCCATTCTTTTGACGTGATCTATGTACTCCCTGAGCTCAAAGATATTCATCTCCTCGGGGTCCTTCGGCCGCTGCGCCAGATCTTCAGGGGTGAAGGTAAAGTCTGACCGGTGCAGCACGGTGAAGGTTTCAAACTCCTCCTGATCACCCCTGAAGGCTCTCAGCTCCGCGTTTTTCAAAACCCAGGCGGAGTTTTCCCAGATCATCGTCCGGGCATCAATCCGCTCGATCAGCTTTTTTCCTTCGTATTCCTGAATGAGAATGCCGGTGGCCGATTTCGTTCTGCTCGCGAACTCTTTGATGTAGACGAGTCGATTCGGGGCATCCTGGAGATAGATGTTTTTCCTCCGGGGGAGAGTTTTGGACGGGCGTCTTTTTATCTCCCCGCGTTCGACCTCGGCTCGGCGGAGGTTTGTCACAGGGACAACCAGCTCTCCGAAGAGCAGAGCCAGCACACTGATGAAGAGGCCGAGCCGGAACAGGGGCAAGAGGACCCGATACAGACTCACACCCGAAGCTTTGAGAGTCACAAGCTCATTGTGCCGCACCAACTGGCCAACGGTGAAGAGGCTGGACAAGAGCACCGCAATAGGCAAGGTTAGACTGGCCATATAGGGGATGTACAGCAGGTAATATTTGACGACCGTAATGAGAGGGGCTTTGTTATCGATAAATGTATCCAGATTTTCGATGAGGTCAATAAGAATGTATATGACCACAAAGGCGACGAGGGCCGCGCCCAAGGTCAAGACAAACTGTCTTGTTACATACCTATCAATGATGCGCATGGGATTTACCGCGAATTAAGAGGGGCCGGCACAGTGCGCGGCTACGGTACTGCGCCCTCGTCGGCCTTCTCATCCCCTCTCATCTGTTCTTATGTCGCCTATTCCTTGCTGTTTCCTGTTTTCTCTTAAGAATGAACGTTGTCTCCTGGACGGCACATTTTAGAAGATAGATCCCAAGCCCGCCGATGAGGATGTTCGGCGACCACATGGCCCACCCGGCCGGGACGATTCGTCTGTCGGCCAGTTGCTCACCGCCAATGAGGAAGGCCCAGTAGAGGACAAAGAAGAAGAAGCTGATTCCCAGAGCTATGGGCCACCCTCCCCGCCGCGTCAGAACACCCAGAGGGGCCCCGACCAGAATGAAGACCAGACAGGCGGCCGGGATGGAAATCTTTTTGTGGATCTCCACTTCGTAGCGGCTCATCTGCTTGAGGGCGCTTTCGATGATACGCTCTTCGGTTTGCAATTTACGGAGAGCCCCTCTCTTTTCTCTGTAGAGACGATCCATGAGCTCCGTGGGGATGGCCGACAGGTCTCCGGAAACGGCGGCCCAAGATTGCTCGGGAAGGTATTCCCGCAGACTGGCGGCGATCTGTCTCATCTGCTCCCGGTGCTCCTCGACGATCGTCCGGTAGTGCCCAATTTGGGCCCGCATCATCTGAATGCCCATCTCTCGGTCCCCCCTGGTCTGCGACTCTGTGAGCCTCAGCTCGGTACCCAGGTTGGTCAAGTGAAGGACATGTTTCTCAAAGGTGAGCCTCCGATATTTGTTGGGGTCCTGATCATCCACCTCATGGATCTCACCGTCGTAGAGAGTGATCGTCAGTCTGTCCTTCTCGGGTGAAAAGTCCAATTTCCCCCGCTGGGCCCGGATGGTCACAGGCGTCTTGGCCTTCTTAAGCTCATAGATCGAGATCCCTCTCATCTCTGAGGTCTTGTCGTCGATCTGTTCGATGAGGATGCTGTAGCCGGGGAAATCGTTGATGAACACACCCTCTCTGAGGGTCAAGGTGGGGCGCTTTCTGTGAATAGCGGACATGAGGTTTTTGGCCCGGTGGTTCGACTCTGGAAGGACGCGGTCGTTGAACCAGACCAGAAAGAGGGCGAGCCCGAAAGCGCAGACGAGGACCGGTTTGATGAGAGTAAGAAGGCTGGTGCCGCCGGCTTTGATGGCAGTGATCTCATTGTCTGCAGAAAGACGGCCGAAGACCATCAACGTGGCCACCAACACAGCCATCGGAATGGACAGCGCTAGCATCCAGGCCAGGTTGAGGACGAAGACCTCCAGAACGACAAGGGCGCTCAGCCCCTTGCCGAGGATCAGGTCGAAGATGTCGACGATGAAATCGAGGACGAGGACAAAAGTGATCACGGCCAGACCGAAGAAGAAGGGGCCGATGTGGGCTCTTAAAATGTATCGGGTCAAGATCTTCACTCACAGCTCCAGTTTTTCAACATCCAAATGCTGTCACCACGTCCTTTTTCGTTTATCCTAATGTAAGCAATCTGTTCCTCCCTGGCAAGTTGTTTCCATTCCAGAGTGGAAAATCAATCGCATGCCCAAAGCACGTCTGGTTTTGTGATAAGCGTGGGAATTCCCATCCTCTCACGATTCTGCCTCTGGATTGCATCCTCCGACTTGCGAATCACAATGCAGCAGTGTACCTCTCCCAGCTCAAAAGAGGGCCTGACGAAGTCTCATATGCCCTTGCCATCCCCCATTTTCTTCTCCGTGTTGCAGTAAGGCGCTGATATATGGGCACTAAAAGTGAATTCGGAGGAATTTATGTGACTGTGAATTAGGAGTCGGTTGTGGGTATGGCCTGAAATGTGGGCCGAAATACTCGGGCATTGAGCCGGGTGAAAAAACGACACACCTTCCAGCCATAGGGGGTGACAAAATAACGGTTACTGTTTCACATCACACTTCTTGTAACTGATGTCTAAACTGGGATTGACGCCGCTCTGGATAACCCGTGTCCGGAATCGTCCTGGAGTCCGTTTGGTACCCTTGCGTTCAAAGAGCAATTGGACTCTGTCAGGACGCCCTTGATCAAGGTTATCCCGAATCACCTCCTCAAATACCTGCGTCAGACTCACCTCAAGCTGCCAAACTGAAAGGCGATGCCGATAGCCAGCGTCTTGATCCTCTTCGGTGAGTGGATAAGCAAGCCGGGCAGTCCATTTGTAAAAGAACTTCTCGATCTGTTCTGCTGAAGCGCCTGGGGATCAGAACAGGATAAAAAGCCATTGCTCTTCCAACTGCCTTTTCACCCATTCGTGCCCGTTTAAACAAACCTTAATGGGAAAGGGAACATAACTGCCCATTTTGATGAAAGCCGGCCCAAACTCAGCATCGTTGAGGTAAAAATAGGAGTGATTCACAAAGACTGACTGGCGAGTGTAGTCAAAACATACATAGCTACCTTAACTCCTCTTGTGACCTTTGAAAGCATAAGCCTTTTGCTGAGCGACACCGATGAATGCAACGCCGCGTGCCCGGTACAGGCAGGCAACTCCTGCCCCAGCATGGGGGTTACACTGAAAAATCTCCTACCCCGACACGCCGAGTTCCTGGAGGATGGTCCGGGCGTGGTTCAACTTATCGGCGATGAAGAGCACGTAACGAATATCCACATTGATCGTACGTGTGAGTCGCTCCACGAACATGAAATCGGCGGTGATGGACTCGTAATTACCATCGAAGAGAAGGCCGATAAGTTCACCCCTGTGATTGAGGAGAGGGCTCCCAGAGTTGCCTCCGGTGCTATCGTTGGTGGTCAGGAGATTGATGGGTACATCGTCAAGGACCGAATCGCGATACGGCCCAAAATCCTTTCTCTCTGCAATCTCAAAGAGTGGTGGCGGCAGGTCGAAAGGCTCCTCTCCGGTATATTTTTCAAAGAGACCGGTCAGCGTAGTGAAGGGCTTGTAGTAGACCGCATCTCTTGGGGTATAGCCCTTGACAATGCCGTAGTTGATCCGCAGGGTGCCATTGGCATCCGGGTACAGTTCCCGCTGCTGCCAGCGCATCAATGCCTTCACCCACTTCGGTCTGAGAACGCTGAGCGCTCCATGGAATGCTTTTCTCTTCTCCCGCAACTCCTCGACCTCCGGGTACAGGCTGGCGGCGAAGGCGATGAAAGGATCTCCCTCTTTTATCAGTTGCTCTTTGCCCGCGTCCAGCATCGCCAGTCGGAGTTCCACATCGATCAGTTTTGTGCCGCTGTACAGCGAATCTAAGAAAGAACTGATGGCCGAGTCCAGTTCACCCTCCGGTAGCCCGGCGACAATCTCATCGACGGCCTTCACTCTCTGATTCTGTGGGAGTTTCGCCATGCGACCTATGAACATAGCCAGCGCATCCCGGTCAACCCCGAGATCAAGCCTCCGGTCCAGATTGCGGAGTCTCCGCTTAATATCAGGCAGTCGGCGGTCCATGTAGCCGGGGTCTCGTTCCAGATCTGGTTTCTCCTTCTCGACGTTCCACTTGTAAACGGTGAAGGCGGCACTGAGGAGCCCTGATAGCCTGTTGTAGCGGAGGAGCATCCTCTTCAGTTGATACGCTTCCAATTCATCATATAGGTGTTTGATTTCTGGCAGGACGTGCCCGGACTCCGTCGCCATTTTTGGGGCACGCGCCAGATGCTGCTTAAACTCCTTCTCTATCTGAAGCTTTCTATTGAGGAGTTGGTATCTCTCAAACCCTTCCAGCATGCCCGCGGCGTTTTTCTTGCTGTTCTCCAGGCCCTCCCTCAATCCGGCAACTCTCACCGCAGCCTCTGGGTCCACGGCCGCGTGGTTGTCCATTATCCCAGTCCACTCCTCGAAGAGTTCGATCTTCGTGGGATAGTAAAAATTTACGTAATTGGCAACACCGTAAGAGGTGATGTGCCGGAACGTCCGTCCTGGGAACCCGGCAATGAGCGTGAAGTCGCCCTCTTTGATCGGCTCGGAGGCGATCTTCAGATAGCTTTTGGGATGATAAGGGACATTTTCCCCCGAGTACTCAGCCGTTTTGCCGTCCGGTCCCACGTAGGCCCGGAGAAATGAGAAATCTCCAGTGTGGCGGGGCCACATCCAGTTGTCGATGTCTCCCCCGTAATTGCCGATGGATGCCGGGGGCACGTAGACGACGCGGAGGTCTTTGATCTTTGAATAGGTGTAAAGCTTGTAGGAGAGGCCGCCGTGCATAGCCGCCACAGAGCAGTGGACGTCCTTGCCCTCCTCGGCTCTCTTAATGATCTCCTTTTGCGCCCGTTCGATGGCATTGAACCGTTCCAAGGGGGCCATGGAATCCGTCACCGAAGAGAGGATCTCTTCTGTCACGTCCTCGACGGAAAGCAGTACATAGGCGTTGTAGCCCAGGGCGCGCGGTTCCTCCTCGCGCGTCTTAGCCAGAAAGCCCGTCTCGATGTAGTTGTTCTCGGCTGTGCTTATCTGCTGGACGGCCCCGAAGGCCACGTGGTGATTGGTGATGATCAGACCATCGGGCGAGACGAAGGAGCCGGTTCCACTGCCGAGGTCGACCACCGCATTGACGACCCCGGTGCCGTCTTTGTTGAAAAGCTCTTCAGTTGTCAGAGTCAGTCCTTTGGCTTGCATCTCTTGGATCAACTCTTTCGAGATAGTGTCCACCGGCCACATTCCCTCCTCGGCCTCTGTTAATCGGAGGTTCAAGAGAATCAGAACAAAGGAAACAACGACTGTCACCCAAACAATGCTTGGCTTTTTCATCCCCCTCTCCTTTTGTCTAAATATACCATTTTCACTCGGGCACAATTCCCTTTAATCAAGGTCTCTCCAGGTATTTTGAAGAAAGATTCGAGAATATCTTTTGATTCAACATAGTCTCTATCTTTGGAACCTCCCTGTCCGTGTCCCCCTGTCTGCCGTGCCGGCACAGGCAGGCACGCAGACAAGTAAGTTGCCTTTCTATCGCTCCTAACAAGTTTCTTCTTTCGGGCCATCTGCCAGCTCTCTAACTTATGTCTCTTTCACTCATAGGTAAATCGCCTCCTTGAAAAATCTGCTCTTTAATCTCCTCCCTCACAGTATCATAGGGAACAACATCAACTTTCTCAATCCCAAGTGTCTCTTCAAGAAAGATGGCAAGACCAACAAATTCAAACAGCGTTGCCCCTTTATACCAATAACTTCTGCCTTATATTTTTCTTTAATTCCCTTTTGGAGATTCGTTAATATCTCCTTTATCTTTTCCAGTGTCTTCATGCACGTTCCTCCTTTAATTCAACAGGCTGGACTTGGGAGCAGCGACCATATATTGGAGTAGAATAGGCCTGTAGAGGGTTTATATACTTACTTCCCTGTAACAACCCCCAATCCTCTTTCACTTATCTTGGTTTTCCATATTTCTGAGGGTATTCTAAGGTGCATTTTAATATCAAAACAGCAACCGGATTATACTCGCCCGCATAGGTCTCACAACCAAGCCTTAGCGCCTCTAAGGGAACTGCACCACCACCTGAAAAAGGGTCTAAAACCCTTAAGGGTTTGTCGTCGTTTGCCTCTAAAATATCTTTCCTTGCCTTTTCGATAAGACGAGGGTAGATAAAAGATTTATAGAGGTAAGCTTTCCTGTCAAAGAGGTAAGCGAAGAATCTGCAAGGGAGAAGAAATAAGGCACGGGCATATCTCCACCTTGCATATCTGGTGGGCTCGCAGACCTTTGGCATCTATAACATATCTCCCACCTACATTGGGATTCTTAATATGACCTTTAACATT
>JBHIER010000125.1:0-8269 GCA_046760705.1 bacterium | reverse complement strand
GTTCCAGACCCAAAAAGATCCCTGTGGAGATTGTGGAACCAGATCGTGACAGACCCGGCACGATGGATACCCCTTGCACCATGCCAACGATGCAAGCGTCCCTTTTGCCCATCGCGCTTGCGGAGGTTCTCTCCCCCCTGACCCTGTCAGCCACAAACAGCAGACAGCCTGTCACCAGAAGCATCAAGGCCGCTGGCACCGCCTCTGAAAACCGCCTCTCAAAATAGTCTCTGAGGAGAAATCCCATCACCGCCGTCGGGACGGTCCCAAGAACGATGAGCAGAAAGAGGCGGGCGCCAGGACTTCCCAAATCGCAGCGGATGAGAGACCGACCCATGCTGATAAGATCCCCTCTGAAGACAGCGCCCACCGCCACCAGCGTGCCCAAATGGAGAAAGGTATCGAAGAGCACATCCGGCCCCTTGAATCCCAAAAGATGCTGGAGAAAGACCAGATGCCCAGAACTGCTGACAGGAAGAAATTCCGTCAGCCCCTGAACCGCACCCAAAATAATGGCGTGGACGATAGACACTGGATATGAGATGGCGCAGGTCTACGGGTGGTGGTCCCCTCAGAGATACTCCCCAAGGCCCCCCTTTCTTAACTGTTCGACGATCTTCTTGACCTCCTGAGCTCGGTCCTTCGGGCAGAGCAAAAGGGCCTCCGGGGTATCGATGACGATCATCTTCTCAATCCCAATAGCGGCCACCAGCTTCTCGGGAGCAACGACGATCGAATCTCTCACCTCTATCCCCACCAATCGGCCAAAGATGGCGTTCCCATCAACATCCTGGGGGCTCACCTCCCATAAGGCAGCCCAACTGCCCAGATCGTTCCAGCCGAAATCGCTGGGGATGACGACCACCTCCTGTGCCTTCTCCATGACTCCGTAATCGATGGAAACAGCTTGAAGGGATCGATACACCTTCTCAGTCACATCGGGTTCTTGCCCCGATCCCAAAGATGTGGCGATCTCCATCAATCCCCGGTGCAGATCGGGCATGTACTGCCGGATGCTCTCCAGTATAGTGGATACGCTCCACACGAACATTCCGCTGTTCCAGAGGTACTCGCCGGACTCGGTGTACCTTTTGGCCCGTTCCAAGTCGGGTTTTTCGACGAATGTGCGGACTCGAAAGGTCGGTTGGCCATCGACATCTTCGCCTCTTTCGCCTTTGCGGATGTGTCCGTATCCGGTCTCCGGACGGGTGGGCACGATGCCCAGGGTGACCAGGCGGGGTCCTCTGGCGGCGATCTTCTCAGCCGCCTCGAGCACCCTGCGAAAACGCTCCGCATCAGCAACGATATGGTCGGCCGGCAAGACGGCCATAATCCCTCCAGGGTCCCGTCTCTGAATATGCACCGCGGCCAAGCCTATGCAGGGGGCTGTGTTTTTGGGGCAGGGCTCGACCAGGATGTTCTCGACTGGCACCTCCGGGACCTGTCTTCGAACCTCATCTTCAATCCCTTGTCCGACAACAAGGTAGATATCCTCAACCGGAACAAGGGGTCTGACCCTGGCCACGGTGGCCTGGATCATCGTCTCATCGCCGACGATCTTCAGAAGTTGTTTCGGCCTCTTCTCTCGGCTTTTGGGCCAGAATCGGGTACCCCTCCCTCCGGCCATAAGGACTGCGTACATCTTCACCTCACAATTTCACCGATGGATACTCTTTCAATTTATTGGTGATGATTCTTTCGATCTCTTTGAGTCGGGCCTCAGTTCGGGCTTCGCACCGCAGGACCAGAATGGGTTGCGTGTTGGAGGCCCGAACCAGACCCCATCCATCCCCGAAGAGCACCCTCACCCCGTCGATGTCAATGGTCTCGTACTTGCCTTTAAAATATGCCTTCACCTCCTCGACGATCTTGAACTTCTCCTCCTCCGTGCATTCCGCCCGTATCTCGGGTGTGGAATAGTAACCGGGAACCTCCGCCACCATGGTTGACAGGGGCCGGGTTCCCTTCGACAGAATCTGGACCAGTCGGGCCGAGGCGTAGATGGCATCGTCGTAGCCGTAGTTGTCGGCGAAGAACATGTGCCCCGACATCTCCCCTGCCACCGGAGCATCTTCTTCTCTCATTTTGGCCTTCAACAACGAATGGCCGGTCTTCCACATCACCGGCACACCGCCGTGGGCTTCGATATCTTCCACCAGGCCCTGGGAGCATTTGACATCGAAGATGATCTTGGCCCCTTTCTCCCTGGCAAGGATTTCCCGAGCGTAGAGGGCCAGAAGTTTGTCACCCCACACGATGGCCCCCTGCTCGTCCACAGCCCCCAGCCTGTCCGCGTCGCCGTCGTATCCAATCCCCACATCGGCCCCCTCCTGCCGAACTCTAAAGATCAGATCTTCCATATATTCAGGGATGGTCGGGTCGGGCAGATGATGAGGAAAGCGGCCGTCGGGCTCGCAGTAGAGCTTCACCACCCTGCACCCCAGATCCTCAAATATCCTTGGTGCCCCTTCTCCTGCCGTTCCATTTCCGGCATCGATAACGATTTTTATCGGCCTGCCAATCTTAATCTTGCTTTCTATCTGCTGAATGTATCCGGGGAGTGTCTCATAGGTGTCCGGCTGGCCCTCTCCGGTGGCGTACTCACCCCTTTCGGCGATTTTGCGCAATTTTTGAATCTCTTCCCCGTAGATTGACATAACTCCCTTACATAGTTTAAATCCATTATATTCGGTAGGGTTATGGCTTCCGGTGATCATCACCCCACCGTCCTTCTTCAGATGGACGATAGAGAAATAGAGCACCGGAGTGGGGACAACCCCAACATCGGTCACATCACACCCCGTGGCCAGTATACCTTTCACCAGAGCGTCTCGGAGACGGGGTGAACTCAGGCGTACATCCCTGCCCACGACGACACTCTTCAAACCCGAATGTTGCAGGTACGTCCCGTAGGCCCTTCCCAAATTGGTCACGACCTCATCGGTCAGATCCTCGTCAACCAACCCCCGAACGTCGTACTGTCTAAATATGTGTGGATTCATTCTCCCTCCCAAGCAAAGATTTCAATGCTTTCTCTCAGCTTTTGGATTTTGGATTTTGGATTTTGGATTTTGCACCTACCATCCGGCCACCGTCTTGTCCACGATATCCGAGACCAACTTTTCGATGGCCCGATCGATGCCCGTCTCCCAATCCTCGTCCTCGGCCGAATATGTGCCCCACCCCTCCATGGAATCATCCTCCCAGATGACCTTTCTCTCCTTCAGATCCTCAAATTGGACGCTGAGAAAGATCTGTATCTTGTACTCCTGAACCTGTTCCTCTCTATCGTAGGTGAAGGGAACCTCTTTGATGGCCGTAATTGTGGCCCGGATGACGGAGTCGGCGCTTCTTTCATCCTCCACCCGTAGGGTGTTATCTCTCGTAAAGCCATCGATGACGGCATCGGTCAGTCTCTCCTTGATCCCGTATTCCCAGGTCGTTTCGTTTCCGAAGAGCGGCACAGCCACGGTCTTAACATGGGACGGCAGAAGCGATCCCGAGGTCGAATAGTGCCAGCAACCGGAGGCAGTCACAGCCAGAAGAAGTATCAGAAACCTCTGTTTATGGGTTTTTCCGTCTGTCAACAACGATCTTCCCATCTTTGATCACCATCTCCACCAAGTTCACTCCAAAGTGGTAGGGCAGATGCTTGTAATTTGGAATATTCCAGATAACGATATCCGCCTTCTTCCCGACTTCGAGGCTGCCGACCGAGTCTCCCCGGTCAATGGCACAGGCTGAATTGATCGTGGCCGCACTGACGGCCTCGGCCGGGGTCATCCGCAACATCACACAGGCCAGGGTGATGATGATGGCCATCGATTCGGTCCGGCAACTGCCCGGGTTCATGTCCGTGGCCAAAGCCACTGGAATCCCCTCGCCGATCATCCTTCTCACAGGGGGGTATTCTTTTAATCCTAAACTGAAGGTCGTCCCTGGAAGTAGAACGGCAATAACGTCTTGCTCTTTCAAAGTTTTTATACCCCGGTCTGAGATGGCGACCAGATGGTCGGCTGAGGTGGCCTTCAGCTCCGCGGCCAGCTCTGCCCCTCCGGAGGGGCTCAGCTCGTCGGCGTGGAGTTTCAGCTTCAGGTCGGCCTCTCTTGCCGCGCTCAAAATCCTTCTGGACTCATCGACATCAAAGACCCCTTCTTCGCAGAAGGCGTCGCAGAATTCGGCCAATCCCCGGGCCGCCACAGCCGGGATCATCTCGCGAATGAGCAGCTCGACGTATTCAGCCTTCCTCTGCCTATATTCGTCCGGAATCTCGTGCGCCCCGAGAAATGTCGGGACCAGGTCCAGCGGGTGGCGTTCATCCAGTTCTCGAATGACCTCCAACAGTTTCAGCTCATCCGCGGTGTTCAGTCCGTAGCCGCTTTTGGCCTCGATCGTCGTCGTCCCATGCTCCAGCATCCGATCCAGCCGCAGCCATGCTGTCTCGAACAATTCCTCCACCGAAGTCTGCCGCACCTTCCGAACCGTAGACCGTATCCCTCCACCTTTTTGGGCGATCTCCTGGTAGGTGGCCCCTCTTATTCTCAGTTCGAACTCCTCCTCTCGCGCGCCGACAAAGACCGGGTGGGTGTGTCCGTCCACAAAGCCTGGCATGACCACTTTGCCGGCGGCATCGATCTCCGCACTTCCCTCAGAAAATTCAATGCGGGGTAGAATTTCTCCAGTCTCGCCCACACCCACGATCCATCCGGCCTGAACTGCAACGGCCCCATTCTCTAAGATACCCAAATTTTCCATCTGGTCGCCGCAACGCGGCCCGGGTTGAGACGATCTCAAGGTGACCAGTTGGTGTGCGTTCCGAACGAGGAGATCGCAGGTGATCTTTTCCATAGGTGGGAGCTCTTTAATCTTTTAGAGGTCTGTAAGTCTTCATCGCCTCGGGGCCAAGATTTTCATCTCCCATATTGGAGCATAGGGATAGTGACACCTTTTTCGCCGGCCGTGGCTTTGGCCTCCTGATAACCAGCATCGACGTGGCGGGCGATACCGATGCCCGGGTCGTTGGTCAGAACCCGCTCTAAGCGCACATCCATCTCAGCGGTTCCGTCGGCCACGATCACCTGGCCGGCGTGGATCGATTTGCCGTGGCCCACTCCTCCCCCATCGTGCACTGCCACCCAACTTGCTCCTGAGACGGCGTTGAGCAGCCCGTTGAGGATGGGCCAATCGGCCACCGCATCGGATCCGTCTTTCATCCCCTCGGTCTCCCGCAGGGGTGAGGCCACCGACCCGCAGTCCAGGTGGTCACGACCAATAACGATGGGAGCTTTCAGCGCTCCCCTTCTGACCATATCATTGATGAGCAGCCCCAGTCTGGCCCGATCGCCGTAGCCCAGCCAGCAGACCCGAGCCGGCAGCCCGGGAAGTTTGCCGAAATCGAGGTGCTCCTGGGCCAGGGTGATCCAGTTGGTGAGAACTCGATCGCCGGGAAACTCCTTCAGTATGACCTCATCGATCTTAAGGATATCCTCACGGTCCCCGGAGAGAGCCGCCCAGCGGAAGGGGCCCCGCCCCTGGCAGAAGAGGGGCCGGATGTATTCGAGCACAAAACCCTTGATATCGAAGGCCTCTGTTACACCCTTCTCCGAGGCGTACTGTCGAATACCGTTGCCGTAGTCGAAGACGACTGCCCCCTTAGTTTGGAAGCCCAACATGGCCCTCACATGGTCGGCCATCGACTCCTTGGCCAGACCGACGTATCTGTCTGGATCGGTCACCAGCAACAGTTCGGCCTCGGCCCGGCTCATCCCCTTCGGCCAGTACCGCTTCGGCTCGTGGGCCGAGGTCTGGTCGGTGACCAGATCTGGGACAATACCCCGGCCCAATATCTCGGGATGGGTCTCGGCCGTATTGCCCAACAGTCCGACGGAAAGGGCTTCGCCCTTCCTTTTGGCATCGAGAACGAGGTCCAATGCTTCATCCAGATCTTCGCACATCCGGTCGCACAGCCCCTCTCTGATGATCCGTTCGATGACCTCGCGTCGGAACTCGACCCCGAGGAAGGCGGCCCCGTTCATTGTGGCAGCCAGGGCCTGAGCTCCACCCATGTTGCCCAACCCACCGGTGAGCAAGAATCTGCCCTTCAGACTCCCGCCGAAATCTCTTCTGGCCGCGGCGGCGAAGGTCTCGTAAGTGCCCTGTAAAATACCCTGCTGCCCGATAAAGATCCAACTGCCGGCCGTCATCTGGCCGTACATGATGAGACCCTCGGCGTCCAGTTCGTCGAAGGTGGTATCGTTATCCCACTGAGGCACGATGAGGGAATTGGCGATGAGGACCCGCGGCGCGTGGGTATAGGTCTTGAAGACACCCACCGGTTTGCCCGACTGGACCAGGAGGGTCTCATCACTTTCGAGATTTTTCAGACACCGGACAATGGCCTCGTATGCCTCCCAGTTGCGGGCCACCTTGCCTGTCCCGCCGTAGACAATGAGATTGGCCGGATCGGACCCCTGCTCTAAGTTATTCATCAGCATCCGCAGCGCCGCCTCCTGGTGCCAACCCTTGCAGCTCAGTGCAGTCCCCCGAGGCGCCTTCACTTTCTCATGAACCTCTACTGCCATCCTTCTCACCCCTTTCAAGCAGTAATCTCTTTCTCAAAAACCTAAATTACTCTGTAATTTACATCACCACACAACCTCTGTCAACCTGAAAATAGTCGAAAGGCTTCTTGACGGTTCGAAGGCTCAGCAATGCGAGTCCCGATGAAAGGTCGCCAAGAGTCGGTGAGACCTAATGGTCTGAGCCAACACCCGCTGGGGAGCAACCTGACCACTTTTCTCCATTTTTTCATTGACTTCTTCGCTGGATTCTTGTATTATTTACAGGAACGGTCAAGATTTTGCGAGGGAGCAGTCCACTCCGTTCGCGTTCTCCCGCGTTCCTTGTCGCATCAAGGAGGTATGGAGGCACCAAATGAAGATGGGATCACCACGACTTTCAAATTTGTATACCAGAATGTGTGACTCTCTGAAGTGAAACCTCAACTGCCGCGCTCTTATGGTCACGAGAAACTACAGCTCAGTCCGCTTATCTTTGTGAAATCAAAACGACAGAGGCAATGGGTGGTTGCTTGGCAAACAAAACCTTGGATGGACTTTGGCGTGGCAGTCGATCTCCAAATCGAGCGGGGCTTAGATTGTGAAGAGTAAGAATCAACATACTGAGACTGCAGTTCTGTGCAGATCACCAAGTTTCACGAACGGCAATATGTACTCTATGCACAAATACTGGAGTAAGAAATCTCCCGATGTTGCGGCTGCCTATATTGATAAGTATACCGATCCCGGAGACGTAATCCTTGATCCATTTTGTGGATCGGGCATCATCGCTTGTGAGGCAGTACGGCTTGGACGACGGGCTATCGCAATAGATATTAATCCAATGGCCACTTTTATCACGAGGCTAACGCTGATGCCTATTAATCTCTCGCGCCTCCAGTGGGCTTTCCACGATGTGCAAACTTCGTGCGAAGAGAAACTATCCAACCTGTTTGCTACGACATGCTCTCGATGCCGCAAAGACGCGGTTGTGGAGTTTGTAGTTAGAGAGGGCAATGATCCCGTCCAGATAGCCTACAAATGCACATGTTCGGGCGCACGCTTATTCAAAGATCCCGATGATAGAGATGTGAGTTTTGATACTTCATTCAAGCGAAAAAGGGTTCCTTTCTGGTTTCCCTCTGACATTCCCCTTCCAGTTATTCGCAGAGAGAGATTTCAATATTTACATGAACTGTTCACGAAACGCAATCTTATCGCTTTGTCTACAATTCTCAATGAGATAGAAAAAATAAACGATGTGAAGATCCGCGAGCTAATGAAGCTGGCTTTCACTGCATCCTTGGACAAGTGCAGCCGTTTAAAACCTCTTTCTCCCACCAAAGAAAAATCCCCCCGCTCTCTACAACAAGGATGGCTTGCAGTTCGGTTCCATGCACCTAAGATGTGGAAGGAGGTAAATCCCTGGCTTGCTTTTGCAAGATCATTTAAAAAAGTATATGCTGGAAAGCGGCAAAGTAACGTAGAGTTAAAGGATGCGGTAGTTAGCACCAGCTATGAGGAGTTCCAAAGAAGAAATGCGAATGCTGTTATATTGACTGGATCGGCTGATAAGGTTTTGGCCGAGCAAATAAAGGAACGGTGCGTCCACTACGTTTTGACCGATCCACCATTTGGCGCACACATTCAATATTTGACTTTATCAACATTCTGGGGTGCATGGTTGAAATTTGACTTCGACTACGATAATG
>JBHIER010000124.1:0-8299 GCA_046760705.1 bacterium | reverse complement strand
CCTCCCACCTCCGAGGTGGACAATCGCTCGAAGATCTTGAACAAGGCGATGAAACGCAATGCAGAAAGGTTCCCGGACGAGACGTTACTCCATTTGCATTGCGAAACTTACTACGAGCAAGCACCCATGAAAGGAAAGAGTGAAACCCGAAACCTGTCATGACACCCCTTGGACACGTATCCATTTCCTATCTGGCCGGCAAAACATCCAAGAATATTTCCTTGCCGGCAATTATTCTGGGTGGTCTTTTACCAGACATAGACTATGTTTTCATTCTTGCTCCATGGTTTAATCAAATCCACAGACTCGTTACGCACAACCTTCTTTTTGTCAGTTTGGTCGCTCTCGTTAGCTTCTCCGTTACTGCTAAAGATTGCAAGAAGATGATATTCTTGAGCCTGTTATTAGGTGGGGTACTCCATCTGTTTGTGGATGCATGCATGGATGCGAACCCTTCCAATGGAATTGGAGTGGCTTTATTATGGCCCATCGACCGTAATTATTTTTTCTCTCCCTTCAACCTCTTGGAGCCGAACAAAAACGGGGTCGACTGGACTGAGCCAATAGAATACTTGAAATTCTCGATCTTAGCGGCTCTATGGGAAATCCCACTTTATATTATATCAGCAGTCATATTGCTGAAAAAGAAAAATCATCCTGCTTTCGCATCTGACCCCGTCCAGTCGTCCAAGCAGCGTGGAACTCGGTAGTAATAAAGCAGGTGAGACTGGTCAGAAATCTTGAGCTTGAAATGAAGGAAACAATCAGCAAGCGACAAATCGTACCGGTACTGGAAAGCAAGAGATGATGTACGCCATCGCTAAGAGCGCATTGGGTTGTGATGTTGTAGGGGTGACAGGCAACTTCAACATGGTAGAACCAACTTTTTGAAAGGAGGCAGAAGATGCCTACATTACGTATAGGGACGTTTAACCTGGAGAATCTCGATGACAGGCCAGGAGAGGAGCCGTCGCTCGATAAGCGGATTGCTGTGTTGCGACCTCAATTGATGAGGGTGAATGCAGATATTTTGTGTCTGCAAGAAGTCAACGGTCAGGAGCGGCCGGGCCAGCCGCGCAGTCTGTCAGCGCTGGAGAGCTTGATCCAGACAACGCAGTATGAGAACTATAACGTTATTAGCACATTAACAAGGCGGAGGCAAGTCTATGATGAGCGCAATCTTGTCGTGCTCGTGCGCAGCGATCTTCAGATCACGGAAGCGCAATCGATAAAACACCGCTATGCCCCGAAGCCGCGTTATCGCACAGTCACTGCGACTCGATCTGAGAGGCGGGCAAGATACATCTCCTGGGAACGGCCTCTTTTATACGCCAGGATCGATTTAGGAGGGAATCGCATCGTGCACCTGATCAATGTGCACATGAAATCGAAGCTGCCCACCGATATACCGGGACAAACGATCGAATGGTACAGGTGGCGCTCGGTTGCCGGCTGGGCTGAAGGTTATTTCGTCTCATCAATGAAGAGGGTTGGTCAGGCGCTTGAGGCCCGGATTTTGATCGACCGTATCTTCGATGAGCAAGGGGAAGATGCACTGATTGCGATCTGCGGGGATTTTAACGCCGACATCGATTCGGTACCTGTGAATGCCATCCGTGGCCCGGTTGAGGAGACAGGAAACCCTGACCTGATTGGTCGTATCATGGCTCCCTGTGAGCTGACAGTACCGGAGTCGTCACGATATTCTCTACTCCACTTGGGAAAAGGCAAGATGCTGGATCACATTCTTGTTTCCCGATCGATGCTGGCATACTACCGCGGTGCGGAAATACACAATGAGATTCTTCCTGATGAATCGGGCGCATTTAGAACCGACGTCAAGTTCCCTGAGTCCGATCACGCTCCTGTGGTGGCCGAGTTCCTTCTGCCTTAAGAGTTTGCTGCTTATTGCACCAGGAGAGACCTTGAACTCAAGATAGAAAGACAAAATCTGCGAGCGGCAAATCATTTCGGTTGTGGAAAGAAAAGCGACTGGCCCAGACAAGAAGCGGTAAACAATCTCTTGACAGGGGCACTTGAGAGTATTAAATTTAAAAGAAAATATGTTTTCTGCGCATGCGCCAGTAGCTCAGTCGGACAGAGCAGCGGCCTTCTAAGCCGCGGGTCGGGGGTTCGAATCCCTCCTGGCGTATTCTTGAACACAGCCAATCCGCCAGAAAGGCGGATTTTTTTGTTGAGAGAGTAAAAGAGGCTGGACCTTCAAAGAGAAATGAACGTGATATTGTGTCTGTCCGCTTCTGACTCTTCATTACCATGAGCAGATCCTTAGGCCGCAGTTTTTCTCTCTGAAAGGAGGATGAGAGGTGAAGCTTCTCAGAATACCCGTCGTTGCTCTGTCTGTTTTCACTTCCGGGGTATTGTCCGTTTCTGCCCAAGGCGATGTGACCCGAGACTCTGTTCTGTCATACCAGGTGATTGGGGGCCTGAACATCACGCAGAATACATACGACAACTGGGCCGCCGGGGGTGAGGATGCCCTGGCCTATACGTTGACTCTCAACTCAAAGTTGGAGAAGAATCGTCCCCAATACATATGGACTGTTACCGGAGACTTTGCTTTCGGCCAGACGAAACAGGGTGACGATCCGATCAGGAATGCAGTGGATAAAATCTCTGTGGAGACCATTTACACGTACAAGCTCGGAGCTAACGTGAACCCCTACGTTGCCGGTGGATTTGATACCCAGTTTACCACCGGCTACGACTATTCGGTCACACCGAAGGTGGCCAAATCTGACTTCCTGGATCCCATCTATGTTATGAGTGGTGTGGGGGCTGGATTTTATCTAAAGCCCAATGTGAAGACGCGCCTCGGTCTGGCCCTTAAGGAGACGAGGGCCGATAAATATGCCGAAATTTATACCAACGATCCTGACACGGACAAGCTTGAGAAATCCCGCTTTGAGACAGGTATAGAGTCCGTGACAGATTATAGTGTCAAATTGGGCGAGAACCTGCTCTATGTGGCCAAGTTGGGATTCTTCTCCGCCTTCAAACATATCGACGTTGTGGATGTCAAATGGGATAACACGTGGACGGCCAAGGTAGCAAAGTATGTGAGCGTCAATCTGAATGTCTTCATCTACTACGACGAGGACATTGTGAAAAAAGCCCAGATTAAGGAGACTCTATCCATCGGGTTGACCTACGCCGTCTTTTAACTATGCTCGGAGAGGAGAAAAGTCCCGAGAAGCCGAGGGGCAAGGGGCTCTCACGGCAACAACAAGACGGAGTTAAAATACGGTATGATCGAATAAACTTACAGACAGATTGGAAATAAGATGGTGAGGAGAACTTTTTTTAAAAATATCTTGATTTTACCTTCTATTTTCTATATAATTATGCAAGACAGAACAGTTGCAGAAAAAAGGATACAATTATTGCCTGCTTGAGGGCGAAAAAGAAAAGTCAACCCATCTCGAATAGCTCGGTGGAATTGACAATACTGTGAGAAGTCGCTGAAGGGAAACAATGCCCCATTGGAAACAGTTTTGGTGAAAACCAGGGGACCGAATTGATGAGCATTCCCAAGAGAATAACCCTCGCTCTGGTGGTCGTTCTCAGTTTGGTGGGAGCGACCCTCATCTGGGCGCCACCTGAGGCGCTCCTTACGCTGACCGCCCCCTCAGAGGTGAACAAGTGCGAGGAGGCCACCCATACGCTGACTATTGCCAGCACAGGCTCCGATCCGATGGAGGATATCGAGGCCACCGTTACTGTTCCCACAGGGTATGATTACGTGTCCGGGTCAACGGTGATCACCTTTCCTGGTGGCTCTTCGAATGATGAGCCAACAACCGGAGATGATACCCTCTACTGGGATCTGGGGAGTGTGTTGGCATCGGCGGTCGATCACGTGGTGGTGAACGAATTCGAGCCCAATCCGTATAACAACGATACCGGTCGGGAGTGGGCGGAATTGTACAATCCCACTGCCGGCACCGTCGATATCAGCAGTTGGACGATGGAGACGCCGACTCAGACGGTGACGATTCCTTTCGGCACCACTGTCGGGTCCGGGGGGTATTATGTCTATACCTATGCCGGTCTGTGGCTGCCCGATGTCAATAGTTATGTCATATTACGAGATAGTACTGGAACGGAGATCGACCGGACACTCACGGCCTCTGATGGTGACAACAGCGGTCTGAGCTGGCAGCGGGTCCCCAATGGAGGGGATACCGATAGCGACGGCGATTGGCAGTTTCAGTCTTCCACGCAGGGTGCGACCAATGGTGGGGTGGCCGGGGCTCTCAGCCCCGGTGACACGATCACTGTCGGTTTTCAACTACGAGCAGGCTGCGACGTCGCGGCTGGGGGTGGCTACAGGCTGAGCGCGAAGGTGCAATACGATGGGGTGACCCAGACAATCGAATCGAATCAGGTCACCCTCTTTGAGGGTCATTTGAAGATCGAGAAGAGTCCGGGAGTGATCGAAGCCACCATCGGCGATACGGTCGCCTGGGACATTTGTATTGAAAACAACGGTTTCGCTACGATCTATAACATATCGATATCGGATACACTGAAATCCGGCCTGACGCTGCTCAGCCAGGACGCACCCTCGTGGCCGAATTGGAGCTACGATTCACTGGCTGCCGGAGAGGTGGAGACGGTCAGTGTTTCCGCAGTGCTGAATGCCTGCAATGAACTCTTCAATGTAGTGACCGGATATTGGGGATGTGACGGGGATACGTGCGGCTCGTGGTACAACAAGGCCTCCATCAAGTACATCGTGAATGAGCCGTACATGGATTACGCCCTCACGCCGGACCCCATCGTGGTTCCATATTGTGAATCGGCCACAAACAACCGGCTCGTCATTACGAATACGGGCCCCGGCGATGCCGACAGCGTGTCCCTCGTCTTTGGTGGGATCGTCGATCCTTACCAGATTACGAACGTGGTCGGTGCGACCTACTTTGCGACGAACGATTCATTCTTCGTCGGACCCATCACACCAAATGACTCAGCAGTGGTCACATTTGACCTGGGGCTGCCTTCGGATAGTTGCAGCTTTCCGAGCGGGGGGGTGATCTCCATGGCCCTCTTTGCGCAAACGGAGTGCAACGAGATCTGGTACGCACCCACAAAACTGGCGTCATACCAATTTGATAGCTCCACCAGCCCGAGTCTTTCGGCGAGCAAGACGGGCCCGGGTTCTCTCTATTCGGGCGAGAACGGCACGTACACTCTTAGTGTCACCTACGACCGGGGGAACTGCCCGGCCACTTTTGTTGTAGCCACCATCTCCGACACCGTGCCCGACCCCTTTGGCATCGTCGATGCCGGCGGTGGCAGCGTCGCCGGCAACGTCATTACTTGGAGCAGCGTGACTCTCAATGATGGGGTGGCCTTTGTTGACTCCATCGTCATCCAGCACGGGATCACTGACCCCTGCGGCTGCGGCCAGGCCTTCAGCAACGTTCTCCAGGTGACCCCGGCCGTTGACTGCTGCAACTGTACTCTCAGCGCCGGGGCGAGCCAGCCAATCGTCGTCCGCTGCGACAATGATACGGTCTTCACTTCGGGTAAGAGTTCCTCGAGCCCGATTCAAAACTGCACCACCATTGACTACGTCACCACTTATAACTTTTTTGAAATTGACACCTTAGAGTGGGGAGACATCGACTTTACCGAACAGGGGAACAACGGTCAGACGTTTCCCAGCGGTGCCGACTCCGGCCTGACCACCTTCGTGGTTGACAGCACCTGTTCGGCTACTGTTCTTGTCCAGTTGGGAACGCCGGAAAATCTTGCCTTCCTGACCGACTCCTGTGGGGCAATGGCTGACAGCACGACTCTTGATGTAAAATGCACTCTCTATGCACCGAACGCCGGCAGCTTCTACGACTGGTCAGTCCTGGACATCGCCGTCCCTGGATTCGCCGGGGCTTGCAGCACCGATCGATCCTTCTACGATGCCGCTCAAGTGGACGTGGGCCAATCTGACTATTCCCTCAGTTTAACCATCCCCAACAAGCTCAACTCCTGCGGCACCTATAACATGGTCATTACTGTCACTCAGAACGGCTCCTATTACGGATACGACATGCGCGTGGCTTACGATGGGACCAATTTCAGATACATAGGCCCCTCCGTCTTCAGTGGCTGGACCGACACCTCAGGGGCCACCATCTCCTCTTTTGAACCGACCACCATCATCGGCACAGATTCGGTCTACTGGGACATGGGCGATGTCGATGCGGCCGGGACCATCTCCTTTGACGTTCTGAAAACGTGCCCTCCTCAGAAAAGTGTCGGGGCTCGCCTGGATTATGAGGATAATTGCGGGAATTCACTCAATGACGAAACCCAGGACGAACCCCTGCTTCTTGACATCGGGGACATCACCATCAAGAAGACTCCAGAGGTCGTTTTCGCCCTGACTGACACCGTCAGTTGGAAGATCTATATCTCCAATACTGGGCCAGGCACGGCGTTCAATGTGATGGTCTATGATACCATGGACACCGACCTTAAGTATTACAACTCCCTCATTGACGGAGTGGCCAAACCTGGCAGCACGAGTGTCGCTCTTGACAGCCAATCCGTGGTCTGGAACCTGGGGGATCTCGTGCCGCAGCAGCAGCGCATTATCTCCCTCACGGCCGAGCTGACCGGCTGCGATAATATGTTCAACCGGGCTACTGCGACCTGGGGGTGTGGGGGGGATGTGTGTGAGTCGGTTGAAGACAGTTCGGTGGTCGAGCTCTTGGCAAGTCGCCTCATGATTGCGCGGCATGAGGCCGAGGTGATCGATCAGTGCGGGGCAGCGGCGACCTTCACCACGGATGTCTTCAACATCGGCCAGACGAATGCGTACGATATTGAGGTGACGGTGTGGCTCCCTCCGGGACTGCAGTACGTCACCGGATCGTCCTCAGTGGCCGATTCCACCCCCACCTCTACTGACTTTTCAGGCAACCCACTCATCTGGCGCTTCTTTGGCTCCGGCGGTTGGGCCCCCGGGGCCAAATCGACCATCACCTTCCAGGCCCAGGTGACCGATACGTGCAGCTATGCTGAGGTTGTCGATACTGCCAGAGTGACCTACACCGTCCCCTGTGGGGATGCTGGTACTGCGGACACGCGGTCCATCACTCCCCAGGAGACCGAGCCCCACCTCGTTATCTCCAAGACGCCGTCCTTTTTCTACGTCGATAACGGAGATACGTTGGTGTGGGTGGTGAAGGTCGTCTCGGACGGTGACGATACGGCCCGGGTCATACGGTTGGAGGATATCCTCCCCGCGAACACGACCTATCTGGCCGGGCTGACGAGTCCGGCTCCTGACGGCGGCACGGGCACCGGAGCCGATCCCCTCTAGTGGATTTTGGGCGAGTTGGGACCGGGTGACGCTGACTCGTTCACGCTGGCGGCGACGGTGAGCGGATGCACCGTCGAGGCGACGCAGGACACGGCCCAGGTGCTCTGGGGATGCTGCACGGTCAAGGATACGGTCCGGACCACCGCCAGCCAGACGGTTACCTATCCCGACATCTCAGTAAATCAAAATCTCTTCGACGTATGGGTCTGCGAAGGGCAGAAGAGTATCACGATAACGAACAACGGCGCCATCGCGTACAGCGTGGTCCTCTCTGATACGCTGCCCGACGGCCTCATTTACGTGACCGGTTCGACGAATATATCCAGCGATACTACTCACAGCTTCACTGATGAACCGACAGTAGCGGGTACTCCTCTGGGCAGTATTATTACGTGGAATTCGAGCAACATCGATGTGATCTACCCTTTCGAGACCATCACCATCACCTTCAACATGATCGACGACAGCACCAATTGCACCGCGACGACGGCCACGGCCGACCGGGTAAAGATGACGTGGGAGGACTCGTGCGGCGATCCCGATTCAACAGTCTCCAACCAATCCGTGACGCCAGGACTCCCGGTGTTGAGTGTCTCCAAGACTCCGTACACCCAGACGGTCGATGGTCTGGCCCAATGGACAGTTCGGGTTTCGAATACCGGCACCCGTCAGGCCGACAGCGTCCGGGTGACCGACATTCTCGGCAACGCCTTTTTCGATATAACTGCCCCAGGAGCCACGGCCTATGCCGATTCCCCTCTCGTCGGATGGACCACCCTGGTCTGGGAGGGGCAGAGTGTTCCCGTCGGGTCCAATACCTGGACCCGGACGATTACGGCCGACATCGATTCGAGCGGTGACCTGACGAACGCGGTCAAAGTAGAAGGATTCTGTTCCACCGGATGCATTTACAGCTCCGCCACCGATACGGCCTTTACATCGCGCGTT
>JBHIER010000123.1:0-8323 GCA_046760705.1 bacterium | reverse complement strand
GAAGATTCCTTTTTGGGATTTTTGGTCACAGATAGAAGGGTGGGTAAAGGGTACAACCGGGTGGCAGGCATCGACGCCAGCATCAGATTTCTCTCCGATTACCGCCTTTCTCTTCAAGCCCTGCAGAGTTGGACCAAGGAACCCCAGGACACCAGCCTGTATGACGGTGAGGACGTTCTCACTTTTGATGGGGGCAACTACACTGCGGCCTTCGACGGCCAGCGGTTTGACAGCCCGGGGCTGTCGGCCAATCTCAGCCGGTGGGGTCGTCACTGGAATTTTGAGGTCTTTTTTAAGGATCTGCCCCCCACCTTTCGAACCGATAACGGCTTCCTCGAGAGAAACGATTTGCGCCGCTTTGGGGCCTGGTCCGGCCTGCTGTTTCAGCCCGACAGTCGACTCTTCGATCAAATCCACCCTCAAATCGGGTTCGGCTGGCGCTACAATCACAGCGGTGCCTTGAGAGAGCGGTGGGTCCATCCCGGATTTGAGGTTCTGTTTAAGGCCCAAACCAGAGTGCGTATCGGTGGACTTGCAGTCAACGACGAGAATTTCCAGGGGGAATGGTTCAAGGGTGTTCGCAGGGGTTCGTTGGGCGTCAAAACAAACTTCAGTGAGTTCATCTCCGGCGGATTTGACTTCACCTTGGGTGAGTTCATCTATCGCGACGATCCATCCGTGGGATACGGTCACAAACTTGGTCTGAACACCACGGTGAAATTCAGCAGCCAGTTTGTGGTCGAGACTACGTATCAATGGGATCGACTCTCTCGGCATCGGGGTGGTCCTGAGATCTTTGATGGCTACGTCCTCCGCAACAAGGCCATGTACCAATTCACACCAAGACTGTTCCTGCGGCTCATCACCCAGTACGACTCATTTGATGACAAACTGGAGATTGACGCCTTGATCAGTTACAAGATCAATCCCTTTACCGTCTTTTACGCGGGGTCAACCAATGATGTTGTCAAATTCGGTGACCCTCATGGCTGGGCCCAGACAGACCGGCAGTTCTTCGTCAAGTTTCAATACTTTTGGAGAATGTGATCGTGACCAAAGCCACCTGGTCTGCGTCTAAAGTCCGAGAATTTGTTAACAGCAGAGCTAAACCATCGCATTTCTCCTCTCTCGCTAAAACGTCCTTATTGAGAGTATACTCAAAATGGCGCAGACGCTGCTGCCGACGGCGAAGGGTCTCGGCTCGGCCCCTGTCGGTGAATCCTTGGTGCTGCCCTCAAACACCTGATGAGCGATGGGAATACCATCCGGATTGACCAATAAGGCCAGCTCGATCTGTCTACGATTCTGGCAGTGGTCTCTGCTGTAACCGTACTGGCTAGGGGCACTGATCGCCCTCAAAATAGCTCCAAGTGCGATCATAAAAAGCTGAGGACAGATCCTAATTGAAAATATCGTTGACTTGCCAGAAGAGCCCTTCTCTAAAGATTCCTTATGCGCCATCAGATATTCCAGTCAGGAATACAGTTGCCCTTCACCCACTCGGAGACTTCCAGTTTGCTCTCCGGCTCGATAAGTCGGTTGAAACCGTGGCATTCACCGGTAGCACAAAATCAAATTCTATCTTCTGTTTGGCGCTGTGGCCCTTCGGTCACACCGTCCATCTCCGATGCGCGCTGACGGGGACTCGGCCGGTACGGTGTAACCCGGCTGTCCTGGATTGGCCTCAGCCCAGCAATCGAAGTAACGGACGCCAGTGGTATCGGGCTTTGTGAGCAAAAGAATGGGAGAAAAATTTGGGACGGCGTTCAGATCGCCGCACAAGATGCTAGCAGCAGGAGCACCGTCTCCACTTTTCTCCCCGATGAACGCGTTGATAGCCTCCGCCTGCGCTTGGCGCACCGATTCGTGTTGAGGAAGATGGGACAGATGGGTATCAAAGAAGTTGATGACCCCCACGGGAGTAAGTACGCTGCACCACAAAACCTTGCGCTGAAAGACACCCGGTCGTAAAGGGAGAAAATCAGTGTCGAGAATTGCGTGTCGACTCAGAATCGCGAGCCCCTCATCGTATCGACCCCAGCCCGTGAGTTCATAATTAGTCTCTGTCCGAGAATTACATCATTTTTATTTGGCTGTCATTGCGAGCGATTGAAAAGCATGTCCTGAGCCTAGCTGAAGGAAGCGCAGGAGTGAAATGTTTAAAACACCAACAATCTTGACAATTGTAATCGGTAGGGATAAAAACATGCCACTCCTTCGGAGCTTTCAATGGGTTTTTGATCTTTGACTATAAACATTTCACTCCTATCGGAGTTAGAAAATCCATATTAGGAGTCATATAGCAAATGTGCCTCCGGTACGATTTCAACCTTTGCTATCACTATACCCCGATCGGAATCATACCACCAACCCTGGTGTCCGTCGTCCTCGTACAAAACCGAAGAGGAAAACCCAGAGGGGTAAATATCCAGAGTTAATGTATCCAGTGGCGCATGGTTCGAATAGTCCAAGCGCCACATAAATTGGTAATTTTTCTTTCATTTTTCCTTCTACTTTTGACTACGAGAGCTTGCTCTTGCTTTTGAGTGCGCCCCGGCTACCGAGACGCACTTCATATTTCTTACTTAAGAAGCAAACATTTCTTTGTTTGAACAAAATTGCCTGATCTGAGCTGATAAAAATAGAGGCCATTTGGAACGATGTTTCCAAAATTATCCCTTCCATCCCAATTGACTGAATAGAAGCCCGCCCCTTGCATTTCATCAATCAGCGTCCTCAACTCCTGTCCTAAGACATTGAAAATTTTAAGTGTGGTGTGTGTAAGTGATTTGCTATCTCCTATTTGATATCTTACATCTGTTTCCGAATTAAACGGATTCGGCCAGTTTTGATAAAGCTCAAAATTCTCAGGTTCCTCGTAATGATCGTGTTCATCCGAATTGACATCCGTTGGGTTCAAAGAGCCGGCTCCAACAGCAATAACCTGATCGTCCCAAAGAACAGTATTTGGTGATTCAATTGTAATAAGAGCTGACGTTGTTCCGATTTCAGAAGGTGAAAATGTAACTAAAAATTGCTTGGTCTGAAGGGGATTGACAACAAAAGATTTAGGAGAGACAGTAAAATCCGGATGATCCGAAATTATACTATCAACAACAAAAGAGCTAGAGATATCCCTCGAGATATTTACTCTAAGGGAATCAGCTTGGTCGATTTCAACTGAACCGAAATTTAATCTTCTTGGGGATATTCTATAATACCACTGGTCCCAATAGCCAACCCAAAGGGAGCCGTCAATAATCTCCAACTCTAGGTAAACTGAGCAAGCACATGCCAGTATAGTCTCTTGTACATCAAATGTGAGATTGTAGTTTCCGAGAGCTTCTTCCGACGTTTTGAAAAAAATATTCGCTACTGGACCCTCTGAATTTTTCTCAATTGAACCAATACCTACTATCACTATTCCATCCTCCATCTGGTTCCACGTAAATAGTCCAAAGGATAGTGCTAAATAGGGTCGATGAACTGTTGATACTGATAGTGAAGATGTATCAAATTTCAAGACAATTTGGAAACCTTCAATATCTTTGACCAACTGGCTCACTTGAACCTGAACCAGGCACATATCACTACCAGGAAATCCATGTCCTTCAGAGCAGGTCAGGACAGCTTCAGGTTGACATAGACCAATCTCAGACCATAAAATCAAGAAGCCAATATAAAGAACTATTTTTATATTTCTTATGATGTTTTCACTCCTTTCTTTCAGACATTTTCTATTCAATATAATATGATATGATAATTGGAGTGCGAAAGTTTGCTTTCGTTTTCGTAAACGGCGTGTAACCGCCGCACTCCATATCGGTGCAATTATGGCCAGCAGGAACCAAGCCCTGTGATCACATTGACAATGGTCAAAATGTCCGAAATGTCAATACTCCCATTACCATTGCAGTCTGCTCTCCATTTGGTACAATTGTCGTACTCGCCAAATCGGATAGAGATGTTGACTGCCGTGACTACATCAAGGACGTTGATCGACCTGTCATTCGTGACATCACCCTTGATACCGCAGTTACGGATAACTCCTCCTTCGCGATAGACAGCCAAACCTCCATTAGTGGTTCCTATCCACATGTTTCCTAATGAATCGTCAGCTAATGCCCAAACCCAGTTACTTGGCAGTCCTGAGTTCTGGGTGTTGTACAACTCCCAGCTTGTGTCGTCAAACATAAGGAGGCCATCACTTGTTCCAACCCACTTGTTCCCTTCGGTATCAATGGTTATTACCCAGACGTGGTTATCTGGCAAGCTGGAATTGCTGGTATCGTAGACCGTCCAGTTAATACCATCAAATTGAGCCAAGCCCCTGTAGGTACCGATCCATTTGTTTCCAGATCTATCGACGGCAACATCTGAGACCCGGTTAGAAGGCAGGCCTGAGTTGGTGGTGTTATACACTGTCCAGTGGGTGCCGTCAAATTGAGCCAGACCATTGAATGTTCCAACCCAAATAACCCCTGACTCTTCAATAGACAGAGCAAAGACATCATTATCCGGCAAGCCGGAATTTCCAGTATTATAGACCACCCAGTGTGTGTCACTCAAGAGCAGCAGGCCACCACCTACGGTCCCGATCCACGTATCACCAGCTCCATCGATGGCCAAGTCGTAAATCAAGTTGCTCGGCAGACCGGAGTTCTCAGTGGTGTATGATACCCACTTTAGCCCATCAAACCGAGCCAGACCGCCCGGGGTCCCGATCCACTTGTCCCCAGAACCATCAATGGCTATGACCCAGACCAAGTCATCGGGCAGGCTGGAGCTGGCCCTGTTGTATGTGGTCCATCTTGCCCCATCGAACTGAACCAAACCCATCCCTGTGCCGATCCATGAATGCCCGGACCTATCGACGGCTACGGCAAAGACATCTTCATGCGGTAGGCCGGAATTAGCGGTTTTGTGGATCGTCCAGATCGCCCCATCAAACTGAGCCAGACCCAAGTCTGTCCCCACCCATGGGCCCCCGGATCCATCCACTGCTATGGCCCTGATATCGTTGCTTGGCAGGCCAGAGTTTGAGGTGTTGTAAACCACCCAACTTAGGCCATCAAACCTGACCAGGCCATCGGAGGTTCCGATCCATGGCTCATCAGATCCATCAATGGCTATGGTCCAGACCCAGTCATCTGAGAGACCCGAGTTACCAGTGTTGTAGACCGTCCAGTAGGTCCTATCGAACTTAGCCAGCCCATCACCCGTCCCGATCCATACTTGCCCAGAGGCATCAATAGCTATAGAAAAGATCAGGTTACCCGGTAACTCGGAGTTACCAGTGTCATAGACCGTCCAGCTTGCGCCATCGAACTGAGCCAGACCAGCATGAGTCCCAATCCATATATATCCGGAGTCGTCGATGGCCACGGCCCTGACATGATTATCCGGCAATCCGGAATTTGAAGGGGTGTAAACCATCCATCCTTCACCATCGAACTGAGCCAGGCCATCGTAGGTCCCGATCCACTTATTTCCAACTCTATCAATGACTATGGCCCTGATATCGTTACCTGGTAGGCCGGAGTTTGAGCTGTTGTAAACCGCCCAGCTTAGACCATCAAATCTGACCAGACCATCGCACGTTCCGATCCATAGGTCCCCAGACCCATCGATGGCTAAGGCCTGGACCCAGTTCACCGGCAGACTGGAATTAGCCCGATTATAATAAGTCATCTCGCCCGTTAATGTGTTCAACTTCGTTAAGCCGCAACCTCCGACCCAGAGATAACCATTCTTCACAGCAATAGAATATACATTGCTGGAAGTGTAGTTGATCCACTCTGGGCGTTGCCCAGAGACTGCTGCAGCTAATATTAAACCGATAGTTATCAAGAATGAGGTTCTTAGATTTCTCATAGTCAAAACACCTATTTTTCAGACAAAGGCGGCCTCGCTCTCCACGTGTCAACCAATTTCCAGATCGAGCAAACATTTCCTTATTGCCTGCAAGGGAATACCGACCCACTCGGGGCGACTATTTATCTCATATTGAAGTTCATACAGAGCCTTTTCCAGCTTAAATAGGGCGATCATCGATCTTAATGACGTTTCGTCCTCAGGCAAATAATTTCCACCTTTATATTTGGTATGGTGGAGATATTCTTTAAGAAACATGTGGCAAACAATCTCCTCCCAACACTGAGCCCATTTAAGCATATCGTCTTTCTCTTCTCCCTGCACCATAGAATGGGCTTGATAAACAGCATAATTAAAGGATCTCAACATGCCCGCCACATCCTGGAGTGGACTGTGTTTTTTGCGAACTTCTTTGTATGATTTGAGGGGTTCTCCCTCAAAATCTATGACACAAAAGTCCCGCCGAGTGCCGGATGTCTTCAAAACCTGGCCTAAATGCAAATCACCATGGATTCTTATCTTCTTACCAGGATCCTTAATTTCAAGAAGTTTCCGCGATTGTTTCAGTATTTTGCCTTTGCTCTTCAGCAGCCAATCTGGCAATTTTAATGAATGGATTAAAACCTTTTCAGTATTATTCAAGAATGTGTTATGCCATTCGATCAAATCGTATTGGCTAATGTCCTCAGATCCAAAGACGTGCGCGAGTTCACTGTGAAGCTCGGCTATTAGCTGCCCGAGTTGTCTAATCTCCTTTCCGAAAGATGTCAGGTAGTTTTGTGCGAGTCCAACTATTTCGGTCTGGCGGCGATGTTTTCGGGCGTAATCAAAGAAACGGCCCAGCTTTTTAAGTACGTGCTGCCAAGCGTCCCCATCGTTGAAGACATATTCCTCTATTATGGCCAGTGTGTATTCATCGCCATCTGACTCGCTGTAGGAAATATGGCCACACAGTTTTGGTATGAGGGAATCAGTTTTAGTCCCTAACTTAAGATGTATCTCCAGATCAGGGTTAACACCAGGCTGCATTTTCCGAAAAGTCTTAACGATATCTTCTTTGCCCACAAACATGACTGTATTACTTTGTTCTCCGGTGAATTCGCTGACCTCTGTAACCGGATAGGTAATGCAACTCGTTATTGGCCTGAAATCAACGCGCCCATAGGCTGATTTCAACTTTGCGTGTGCCCAGAGATATTTCATCAGCACTTGATAGTATTCAAGAGAATTTAGACAGTCGGAAAGTGTGGCCACGAAGCCTCGTCCATGAATCTTGGCCATCGCCTCACCAGTTGCCTGCTGATCAAAATTAAGGAGAAGGGGCATATAGTAGGCGTCCTTTTGCTGTGAGTCGGAATATTCCACATCCAGTATCGTACAAATAATGTCGGCCTTGCCGAATTTCTTTAACACCCAACTGTCTCTTAATCTCAATTCCTTGATTGTAGCCGATTTGTGTAAAAACCATCTCTGCCGTTTCAGGTGCTCGGGCCCTATCCACGATACCAGCAAATCGGGCCTTTCACTGAGTACATAGCGTTCTAAATCGGTGTCTATTCTACGCATCGCCGTGCAATCGGTTGTGCTTATGGTTATTCTGTGAGGCCCATTTTAAATAAGGGCCTCATACAGTTTCTTTGTCTGTTGAGCAACAAGTTTCCAACTAAAATATCTCTCCACTCGGGATCTGCCATTTTCTGCAAGTCTTCTGGCCAGAGCTGGATTCCTGAGCAGATGGTTGATCCCACTAGCGAGCTGCTTTGGATTTTCTGGCTCAACTAAGATGCCTGTCTCATCAGGGATGACTACCTCTTTTATCCCGCCCACCGCAGATGCCACCACTGGTGTCTCGCAAGCCATAGCTTCCAAGTTTATGATGCCGAAAGGCTCGTAGATTGATGGACACGCAAATACCGCCGCCCCGCTATATAATTCGATGTATTGCTCTTCTTTGAGCAGCTCATTTATCCACAGGACATTTTTTTTCTCGGCAACTTTTTGTGTTATCTCATCCTCGACCTCCTGGGTATCAGGCGCACAGGTACAACAGACTAACTGAAGGCCTGGATCGATGTAGTCAGCAGCATCTAATAAGTGAACCATTCCTTTCTGTCTCGTCGTGCGGCCTACAAACAGTACGTAGGGATCTTCAATCCCATACCTCTTTTTTGTATAATCGCCAGTGGTCTTTTTCCACTTATTGAGGTCTATCCCATTATGTATTACGGCCACACGATCAGAGGAGACGTTGAAATGTCTCAATATGTCTTCCTTGACACTCTTTGAAACAGCGATCACTCTATCTGCCGATTCAATAGCGGTCTTTTCGGCCCAACTGCTTAATCGATAACCTTTCCCGAGTTGCTCCTCCTTCCACGGTCGTAACGGCTCCAGACTGTGGCAAGTTACCACCAGTGGCACGCCATAAAGTAGTTTAGCCAAATAGCCA
>JBHIER010000122.1:0-8337 GCA_046760705.1 bacterium | reverse complement strand
TGTTTCGGCATCTTGGAGACCCTGAAACGAGTTCAGGGTGACAGAGGGTGGGAAGAGGTTCAGGGTGGCAAGGTGGGGAGTAACAAGTTCAGGTGACATCACACCCCGAAGCTGATCATGGTAACATTAGGTCAAAACGGCGCAATATGAGAGAGAAGCAATATTACGTTTATATCATTACTAACAAATCAAATAGAGTTCTCTATATTGGAGTGACAAACGACCTTGTACGAAGAATGTTTGAACATAAAAGGAAGTTAGTTGAAGGTTTTACCAAAAGATATAACCTTACAAAGCTTGTCTATTATGAGATTACCACCGATATTGAAAGTGCTATTCAAAGAGAGAAACAGTTAAAGAACTGGCATAGGGCGTGGAAAATGAATTTAATAAATGAGTCTAATCCAGAATGGAAAGATTTGAGTGATAATATTCCTAGACCCTGAGACGAGTTCAGGGTGACAAGGTGGGGGTAACGTAAGAAGGTGTAAGTTCAAGGTGACGGAACAGATGCACATTCATGGTGACGTTAGTCCGAATCTTGTCATGGGGTAGCAGTTCAATAAATAAAGAAACTTTTGTGTGCTTCGTGTCGCTGCCGCTTGTGAATAGAACAACAGGCTAAAAAATGAATAGAAGACAGACTGCTCTTCCTTTATGTCCCTTGCCTTGGGCTCTCTTTCTCTTTTTCTTCCTTTTCTATCTCATCGCCAACGGCGGCCATTTGGGGGCGTACGACGCTGCTATGGAATATGAGGTGACAAAAAACCTCATACGAGACGGCAGTTTCGAATTGAAGGATGAGCAGTTCGACGAGGTGAGTGCAGCCCGGGGCAGAGACGGGAAGCTCTACTCCCCTCACGGCCTGGGACAGTCCATCGCCATGATCCCCTTCTACTTTTTAGGAGAGGTTACCACCCAGCTCCTGCCCAGATTTCCCGAGATGAGGACCCACCATTTTTTCATCTCCCTGATGAATCCGCTCATTACGGCCATCACCTGTGCGATCCTGTTTCTCCTGCAGAGAAGACTGGGGTTTGATGAAAAGGTTGCGGTTTCAGGCACATGTGTGTATGGGCTTTTCACCCTCGCCTTTCCCTATGCAAAACTTTCCTTCGACGTGACCCTGACCGCCTCCCTTTTGCTGGGCGCCGCATACGCTGCCTACCGCTTTCGGCAGACCTCCCATTACAACTGGGCCCTCTTGGCCGGGACGCTCCTGGGGTCTTCTCTTCTCACCAGAATTGCTACGCTCATTGTGCTGCCACTCTTCACCACGTATTTCTACTTTTGTCTCAGAAACAAAGGACGAAACTCCTCTGAAACGGCAAAGCATGTGGTCTCGTTCGGCCTGCCCATCGTGGTCTTTCTGATCATCGTTGGCTGGTACAACGCGGTCAGGTTTGGCACCTTTTACGAGGACGGTCACGCCGCCGATGCTGCGGTGAAATTCACCACTCCTTTTCTTGTGGGGCTCGGGGGACAACTGCTGAGCCCGGGCAAAGGCCTTCTCCTCTATTCGCCCGTCCTCATATTTTCCCTTCTCGGTATTAAGCGACTGTATCGAACTCACAGACGGGAAAGCCTCCTCTTCGGGGGTATCATTCTTGTCAATCTGTTCTTCTATTCCAAATTGGCCAATTGGAGCGGCGATTGGTGCTGGGGGCCAAGATTTACGGTGCCTATCGTGCCCTTCATCTCCCTTTTTGTGGGAGCTTTTTTGAGCGGCGGCGGTTTACAACGGAGCAGAGGACTCAAAAGGGTGTGGGCTATCATCTTGGTCGTCTCTTTCGCAGTGCAGATATTGGGCGTGACTATCAATGGACCGAGACGCATTGGTCGTCGGTACACTTCCGGTGATGTCACCCCCTCTCAACTCTATTGGCATCCTGCCGAATCGCCTCTCGTCGATCATGCGGGTCTGCTTTCAAGACTGTCCTTTAACACAACCCGAATGGGCCCAGGAACGTCCCACGAAATTCAACAGATATCCTACGCAGACACCACCCCCGATTTCTGGTTCATCTATCTTTATTCGATCGGTTTTCCGCTGAGGTCGATTTTGATCTGTGGGGGCCTTTTGATTATGTTTGATATCTATTTTGGCTACTCTATTTTTCGTACCGTCTTTAGGAGCAAGAGAAAAGAGTGCTGAAAATTCTCCACATCTCCCCAGAGCACTATACCGGAACGCTCATGACCTTTGTGAGGGCTCACCAACAGTTGGGCGATTACAGCCGCCTGGTCACGCTCTACCCCAATTGGTGTGGGTACGAAGAGGACATCAATCTCAATCTGCCCCTCGTCGGGAACAAGAGATATCTCCGGACGCTGAAACGCCTTCTCTCGATGGAAGACCTGCTTCCTGCAACCGAATTGAAGGAATGGAAACCTAAGGGTTTTGAACGGATGCTCTTTCGGATCCGGGATGGTGTGTGGGCCCGAAAGATTGAGCGGGCAATACACCAGTACCACCTTTATGATTTCGACATCTATCATTTTCACGCCGGTGTCGATCTTTTCAGAGATGGCCGGTTTGCCAGACAACTGAAACCGATGGGCAAAAGGATCGTCTGCCACTATCACGGCACCGACCTCAGAAATAGGGGCGTAATCAGAGTGATGGACGAACTGAGCGACCTCAATCTCACCTGCGAGTTCGATCACTTGACCCTTCATCCCAACATCCGCTATCTCTTTCTGCCCTTTGAGGTCTCAAAATACTCTGTGAGAACGAAGGAAAATGAGAAGCTGAGGGTCTGCCACGCACCGACGAGCCGTTACTTCAAAGGGTCGGATATCATTATTGAGGTGTGCACTCAGTTGGAGAATGAAGGAAAGATCGAGTTTGTTCTCATTGAAGGGAAATCACACCGGGAGGCAATTCGTCTGAAGCAGACGTGCGATATTGCCATCGATCAGATCGCCAATTTGGGTGGGCTGGGATATGGGGTCAACTCTTTGGAGACCCTGGCCATGGGAATTCCCACCTGCACCAATCTCATCCCAGAATACGAGGCCTTCATTCCGGATCACCCCTTCGTCCTTGTTGACTCCCAAAATTTGAAGGAGAAGCTCGAGCTTCTCATCTCTCACTCGGACTATCGGAGGCGGAAGGGTCGGGAGGGAAGGGCGTGGGTGGAGAGGGTTCACGAGGCGCGAACGGTCGTGAGGCAGTTATATGAGATCTACAGGGACCTGGGGTGGATCAACGAGCATGATTGAGGATGTCAAAACCCTTACAAAGCATACTCTGACCTACGGGTTCGGAGGTATCGTCAACGGCCTCGTTCGCCTCGTTTTCATTCCCATTGTCTCCCGATATTTGGCCCCCGATGCATTTGGGGTCTATTCTCTCCTCCTCATGACTGTCTCCTTTTTGTTTGTTATTTTTGATATGGGTCTGAGTTATGCGTTGATGAAGCGGTACAACGAACTTGAGGGATCGGAGGCTCAAACAAAGGCCATCGGGACAGCCTTCACGTCCATTGGTATTGTTGGAATTGCAATATGTGTGCCGGCCCTTTTTCTGTCTCCGTCCTTGTCCAGATTCCTCTTTCGGACAGGTGCGCATACGACTTTGGTGCGCATAGCCGTCGTCATTGCTCTGCTCGGTTCGATCTTCCAGCTCCTTCTCAGTCTGCTGAGGGCTTCGGCGAAATCTCGCAGTTTTGTCCTCTTCACCTCTGTGCGAGGTCTTTCCAATGTGATTTTGACCTTTGCCTTTGTGATTTCTCTGTCCATGGGAATCGAAGGTTTTCTGTGGGGCACCCTTCTCTCTTTTCTTCTCGGGATCGGGGCCTTCTTTATTCTTTTCACTCCCCGCCTGGTCTTCTCTTTTGAGTTCGCCAAGAGTATGCTCGGTTTCGGCCTGCCCTTGATGCCGAGTAATCTTGCCGTCTGGGTGCTCACCTACGCCGATATCTATCTGCTCAAAACATTGGCCGGTTTGCGAGAGGTCGGACTCTATCAATTCGCCCAGGAGATCTGTGCGGTCGTCTCCCTCTTTTTGGTTTCATTCGAGCGGGCCTGGCCTCAGTTTGTCTTCTCAAGGTACGAGAGGGAGAGCGCCAGAGGGCTCTTCCGCCGGGTCTTCACCACATTTTTCGCCGCCCTGGCGCTCATCGGCCTGACCCTGGCCCTCTTTCGGTCTGAACTGCTGTCCCTTCTTTCGGCCGTGGCCTATTTCGATGCCACCTCCGTCATCCCCCTGCTCATCTCTTCTGGAATTCTGTACTGGACCTATTATGTCTTCGGGACGGGCCTTCTGGTCAAAGGGAAGACCTCCTTTTTCCCCCTCATCACCGTTAGTGGGGCGCTCATGAATATCCTCCTGAACCTCGCCCTCATTCCACCATACGGAATCGTAGGCGCTGGAGTGGCCACGGTCCTGACCAACATTGTTATGGCCGCTGGCGTTCTTCTCCTGTCGAATCGATACTATGCCATCCCCTTCGATCTCTGGAGAATTCTTGTCATCGGATGTGTTGGGCTGTTGCTTTACGCAACAGCCCATATATTTCAAGCATCCTTTCCGACATCTCTCTTTATGAAAGTGATTTTCGTCGTAGGTTTCGGGATATTCCTTTATATATTTGTGTTTTCGCATGCTGCGAGCGGGCTCATGGAAAATGAATCTACCCCAAAGGATTTTAGAAAGGGATGAGATCGAATGGAGGTCAGCATTGTCATTCCGACCTATAATAAGCTCGATTTCCTCAAGAGAACCTTGCGTACTCTCTCTCACTTAACCTATCCGAGGGAGAACCTTGAGGTCATCGTCGTCGATGACGGATCGGAGGACGGAACGCAGCAGTTTTTGGAAAGATTCTCTCCTCCTTTTGATTACTTTTTTTTCAGACACGGGACCAATCGCTGCCTTTCAGCAGCCAGGAATACGGGTATCAGACATGCTCGGGGGGAGATCGTGGTCTTTCTCGATGACGACATGGAGGTCGTCCCCCAATTTCTGGAGGAGCATTTGAAATTCCATGCCGCCAGCCAGAGGGCAGCCGTCATGGGCAACGTCCAGTTGGCTGCAGAAGTCCCTCGCACAGGCATCGTTCGGTACCTCAGTAGCCGCGGCGTCCACAAGCTGAAACCGGGTCAAAAGGTGCCTTTCAAATACTGGCGTTCAAGCAATTCCTCGGTTCGGAGATCGATTCTGATTGAAGTGGGACTCTTCGACGAGCGAATTCAGGAATATGGCGGAGAAGACCTCGAATTGGCCTTCCGTTTGGAAAAACTCGGGGATGTCAATTTCATTTATGCACCTCAGGCAATTTCATACCATATGCACTACCGGCATCTCACCGACGTCTGCCGTCTCATGTTCAACTACGGGCAGACATCGTTGGCCTACATGGTCCAGAAGCACCCTGAGTTGGCCGAGACGGTCAAGGCCCATCTGAAGGAGCCCATCAATTTTGGACACGACTCTCTGTTTCTCATTGGCCAGAAGCTCCTGTTAAGAGCGGTCATGAATCCGATGATCTATACTGCTATGAAGTGGTACGCCACGAAATCGAATACCGGATCGCCAGCCTTCATATATGATTATATCATAGCCTACAATTACCTGACCGGTCTGCGCAGATCTTTGGGAAGCAGAAAAGGGCTGTTAATTTCCCGATCTTGAGACTGTTAGATCTGCACATGAGAACATCTTTCAAAAATAGGATGATGAAGCCCACTGTCTGGCTGATGTTTGCTGCAGCTTTTCTCCTGGCTCATGGATGGCTCCTCAGCAGTCAGTTCTATCACAATGCTTACGACGACGCTTACATCTCTTTTCGATACGCCCTGAATTTTGCCAACGGACAGGGTCTGGTCTATAACCTGGGTGAAAGGGTGGAAGGGTACACCAACTTTCTGTGGGTCGTCCTCCTGGCTTTTTTCATAAAAGCAGGCTTGAACGTAGTGATCATGTCCAAAATCTTGGGTGTGGCTTTCGGTTTAGGAACGGTCATCTTGGTCTTTTGCTTCTCCCAGAAATGTTTGGGGAGAGATTCACCTCTGATTTCCGTTCCCCTATCTCTGTTGGTTCTGGATAGCTCCTTTGCTTCTTCAATCATATCGGGAATGGAGACGGCGCTCTTCGCCTTTCTTGTGACCGCGGGTGTCTTTGCTTATGTTGGAGAGAGTGAAAAAGAGAGGGCGTTCCCATTTTCATCGCTTATTTTTGCAGGGGCATCATTGGCCAGACCGGAAGGGATGCTCTTTATGAGCATAACACTGGCCCATGGCATACTTCACGGGGTCTTAACTTCCCAAAGAGGATGGTTGAAGAGAGCACTGTGGAGCCTATCGGTTTTTCTTATCCTCTATGTTCCCTACTTTCTCTGGCGCTACAACTATTACGGATATCTGTTGCCCAACACCTTCTACGCAAAGACCGGTGGTGGATGGGATCAGGTTCATCGCGGTCTGGAGTATCTGTGGCACTTTCTCGAAGCTCGCCTCGGAGCAGTATGTCTGGGGTTGACGGTTCTTCATTTGATACGGAGACAGTTCAATTTTTTAGTCTCCTATCTTCTCTTCGTACTAATTTCATTCACCCTTTACGTTATCTGGGTCGGTGGAGATTGGGCCATAGCCCATCGGTTTTTTGTCCCGGTTCTGCCGCTGATATACCTCTTGATATCGTTGGGCCTGAAAACATATTGTTCGCTCATATCTTCATTCTTGCCTCGTCGTGGGCGGATGTGGAGGGTGGGAGAGGTTGCACTCTTGGTGTTTCTCGTAATTTCTACCCTGGTGACCACCTCCTATGCCGGTGAATACAGATTGCTCATACTTCGCTACAGAGACGTGGACAGATGCCGGATCTCCATGGGCAGGTGGCTGCGGGAAAATGCATCTCCGGGGGCTACGGTGGCTATCTTCGCCGCAGGAGAGATACCATTCTATTCGGAGTTGAAGAGTATCGATATGCTGGGCATGACCGACACTGAAATCGCTCATTTGGAAATAGGAAGTATGGACCAAAGATTCGCTGGACATGAAAAATTTGATGTCGATTACACTCTATCCAAGAGGCCGGATTATGTTGCCTTCGTAGCCGCGGGCCTCGATTCGACGGGAATGCCGGATATCTTTACGGCCTCCGAATATGAACAGGCGCTGCTAACCCATCAGGAGTTCATGAAGTCCTATCGTCTTTTGAAATACTACCAGTGTTCTGATGGCGAAGGGGCTGTGGGCGTCCTTTTCAAGAGAAAAGAAGGAACGGATCCATAAAAGGGCTATGACAAAACGAAACACGCGGGCTTTCTTCCTTGTTATTCTCTCATTGCTGATTTTTTCACTTTTCAGCATACAGGAACGAAGATTAGGGGGAGAGGCTGGAGTACCCCTGGACGATAGTTGGATCCACTTTCAATTCGCTCGAAATGTGGCCGACGGCCACGGATTCTCCTATAACCCTGGTGAAAAGACACCCGGATCGACCAGTCCCCTGTGGGTGTACATCCTGGCCGGTACATATAAGATGACTCATGATTTTATTCTCTCCTCAAAGATCCTCGGTCTGCTCTTCCTTTTGGCAGGTGTTTGGGGTGTGTATAACATATCCCTGCTGATCGATCCGAATCGATGGCTCGCCTCTTTCGTTGCTCTGTTTACGGTCATGGCCGGGCGCCTCATCTGGGGGGCCCTTTCGGGAATGGAGATTGGATTGTTCACATCGTTGACCATTATGGGAATCTTTTTTCACATGAAATACGAGGTCTCATCCTCAAAATTCTTTCTGAGCACTCTCTTTCTCGGTCTGGCGACCCTGGCTCGCCCGGAAGGAGCGGCCCTCTTTCTCTTCGCCCTCCTCGATACCGCTTGGCGATCATTCCGCAAAAAGGGAAGAGACAAAGATGAGGTTACCGCAACGAAAAAGCTTGTTGGGTTAGGTCTTCAGCTCCTCATTTTTGGTGCCATCGTATTTCCTCAGATACGATTCTGCCTGCTGACCACCGGCCGTCCTCTTGCCAATACCTTTTACGCCAAAACCCAGGGCATCCAATTGGGTGCAACCTCAGTTGCATATCTGATAAAAGTGGCCTATTATCTTTTTGGTGATCATCCTCTCCTCTTTTGCATGCTTCCCTTCGGTCTGTGGAGGATAGGGAGAATGGCTCTGAGTGAGGATTCAAAAGGGGCCATACTCCCACTGTGGTTTCTTGGGTTGCCCATATTCAACGCTGTGATCAATCCGGTCACGTGGCATCACGGAAGATATTTCATCTTCCTCATACCCATCTCCTTCCTCTTCTCCCTCCACGGTCTCTTTTGCGTGTCGGATTCGCCGAGACTGAGAAGGTTGAGATTGAAGGAGGGCTTTCTTAT
>JBHIER010000121.1:0-8384 GCA_046760705.1 bacterium | reverse complement strand
AGTGAGAGAAGTCGGAGAATCGACTCTGGCTTCTCTTTTCAATTATGGAGAAATACAATTCTCGCCAGTGCTGCATACCCGATCACCAAATCTCTCGCCTTAACACCGCCATTTCAAGGCGTTGAGCAAATTTCTCGCGATGGAGAACCTCTTCCAATTCTGCTGACAGCATAGCACTGGTGAACAGTGTTATTTCCCCTGCGCGAACCTCTTCCAGAATCTGGCGTGGTGGTCCTCGCCACAACAACCCAGAGATGACCATATTCGTATCAGCCACCACTCGCATTAGGGGCCCGCCTCGCATCACGAACAGCTCGGATTTCCTCTTCAACCTCAGCTCCTGTTAGCCGCGGCATAGCTAATCCTGCCAGTCGGTCTGCTGCTTTAAACAAATGAACGACACGACGCCGACGAAGTCCTTCGCGAAGCATAGTCTCCAATGCTTGAGAAGTTAGCAGACCGTTGGCTTCGGCCTCACGGGCCAAATTATCAGGTAAAACTACGGTGACTTGAACGGTGTTCTTGGTCATTTTTCTTCTCAATACACGATTCTATACGATCCAACCCGACATGATACAATATGGTCAACTTCTGGATTGCAGCCCGAATTGTGCGCCTGGACATGACGGGAAGTGCTTGATTGCCGTCAGATGGTTCAACCAATTCGTAACAAAGCTGCCAGCACTCGAAGGGCCAACACTCGAACTCTGAAATCGCTCACCCACAACTTTTTTATTAGACCCACACACCAGACAAATCCTGGACTTCAGCAATCCAACGGCCGTCTTCCTCACGTTCATTCTCTATATTCATGGTTCATTTCTCATTTGGACGATCCGCTCGCCTATACCTTTGCGTTCGATTTGCGTGTTCCTTCAGTCCCTGTCAATCTGTTTTTCCGAGACTGTTGTCACAATTATAGATAGTAATTTTGTTGCCTTTTGTCAAGATTTTTTTGGATAATGGGAAATCCTCTGGATTGGACAGAACATTCTTTTCTCATCAAGGCTTCTGCCTCTTCAGCCGCCACAGGGCGTCGCTCAGCCGGCCGAACTCGGCCAGGCTCAATGTCTCACCCCTGCGTCTCAGATCGATCCCCGAGTGTATTGAGATGCCTTCAAGCTCGTCCGCTGAGAGACCAAAGGCTGCAGAGAGAGCGTTGCGCAACATCTTTCGCCTCTGCCCGAAGGCGGATCTGACCACGCGGAAGAAGAGGCTCTCGTCCTTTACAGATACGGAGGGGCGCTCCAATATCCGGAGTCTGAGGACGGTGGAATCGACCTTTGGCCTGGGATAAAAAGCGCTGGCCGGAATCTCGAGAATTCGCTCCGGAACAGAATGGTATTGGACCGCAACGGAGAGGGCTCCGTACTCCTTCCCGCCCGGTGGCGACAGGATTCTCTGAGCCACCTCCCTTTGGACCGTAACCACCACCTGCTCTATTTCGGATTTGTATTGCAGGAGGAAAAAGAGGATGGGGGTGGTGATCGCATAGGGGAGATTGCCCACCACTTTCAATCTCTCAGAACTGTACTGAAGACGGATCTGCCTCAGGTCGGCCTCTAAGATATCGCGGCGAAGGAGATGAAAATGTGGGAACTGCCCGAGCTGTTCGGATAAGGTGTCGCTCAATTTGGGATCAATCTCTACGGCGATAACATGCCTGGCGGCAGCTACCAGATGGCGGCTCAAAACACCCAATCCCGGACCGATTTCGACAACCGTCTCCTGTCCGCCCAGTGCCAGGGCGTCTACAATCTTCTGAGCGACAATGTCGTCCTTCAGAAAATGTTGTCCCAAACGTTTCCTGGGATGAATGCCATAATTGCTGAGGACTTTGCTACCGTTGCTGTTTCCCGTCCAGAATCACCTCCGTGAAGTGAATGGGTTTCGAACCGGCCGTGACATTCGAGAGCAGCCAAAGGGTTCAGACATTGAGTCGGAAGAGGTTTTTGGCGTTCAGAGTCGTGCTGTCAGCAATTTTTTCGACTGTTGTCCTGCGGGCTTCGGCCAGCTTTTCGGCGATCTTTCTGAGATAGGCCGGTTCGTTTCGTTTCCCACGGTAGGGGACAGGGGCCAGAAAGGGGCTGTCTGTCTCCAACAGAAGCGCGTCTGCGGTTACGCTCGAAGCGATCCTCAGGGCCCTACTGCGGGCAAAGGTGACGGCACCGGTGAAGGAGAGAAAAAATCCCTCCTCTGTTGCCCACATCGCTGCAAACTCATCGCCCGAAAAGCAGTGAAAAACACCCCCAACCTCGGAAGCTCGCTCCTCGTCGAGAATATCCATTGCATCTTCATAGGCCTGGCGGATGTGGATCACGACGGGGAGATTCAGCCTTTTGGCCAGGCGGATCTGGCGACGAAAGGCTTCCTTCTGAATGGCGCGAGGTGCCAGATCGCGATAGTAGTCCAGACCGATCTCGCCGATGGCCACAACCTTTTCGTGCTTGGCCAAGGCGGTGAGTTTGGTCAATGCAACTGTATCCAATCGTTCTGCTTCGTGGGGATGGAATCCGACCGCGGCGAAAATGGCTTCATGCTCTTCAGCCAGATCCACTGAGGCCAGGCTCGTCTCCAGATCAATGCCGACGGTAATAATGGCAATCAGACCGTTTTTGATGGCCCGGTCGATGACCTGTTCCCGGTCCCCATCGTATTGACGGAAGTCGAGGTGGGCGTGGGTATCGATGAACATGTCGATGTCTTTATGCTACATCGAAGCTTCGTCCTCCCGGCCACGGAAACGAAGCTTCGCTTCAAATTGCAAACGAAGGATGCAAAGTTCAAAAGAAAGGACGGTCCTAACGGTTCAGGCTTAAGGGCAATTCCTAGCGCAGCAAAACTGCAACCAAAAACGTTTTTGGGTTAAGGTTCCGATACCCGTTTCGTCTTTCGGTGACGTTATTCGTCTTATATTGACGTCACCGTTTGCCGTAACCGATACGGGCCCTGTTAGAAATGTCCATTTCAATAAGGTGGAGCCATTCAGAAGATTCCTTTCTAACAGGGCGGGCCTCGTCCCCGTCACCCTCTTCCCGTACTTCTCACGGAAATTGCAATGACGGGACACGAAAAAGTTTTGCCAAAAAAATAAAGATTTGATTGACAATACTATAGGACGCCAAACCATCACTTCAACCCATTTCGCATCGGATGGTCTTAAAGCGTGACATAGATTCCTGAACATGTCAGGAACAGGTTTTAAGATCTTGCCTTATGAAGTCGTCTGGGTACGAGATAGACTGCTAAGGGCGTTGGGTTTATAGGCTTAGTATTCCCAACTACCTCACCTTCGTGCCCGAGGCAATCTCTCGATCCAGGGTCACCAATGAAAGGGTATCCCCCTCTTCGGCGGCCAAGAGCATTCCCTGCGACTCTACCCCTCTGATTTTGGCCGGCTTTAAGTTGGCCACAACGATGATCTTTTTACCGATGAGCTCTTCGGGAGAGTACTGCTCGGCGATGCCGGCCACAATCTGACGACGCTCTCCTCCCACATCGATCTCCATCTTCAATAACTTGTTAGCCCCTTCCACCCTCTCTGCGGAGAGAATGTCCGCGGTGCGCAAATCCATCTTTTGGAACTCACCAAAATCGATGAGAGGCTTCTCCGGTTTCTCCATCTCTTTCTCCTCCTTTTCTGTCCGCTCGATTTTTGGAAAGAGGGGATCGGCCAATTTCACCTTCGTCCCGGCAGGGAATCGGCCCCAGGGTTCGATCTCTTTGAAGGTTCGGCTCTTGAAAGGCATGCTCTCCTCGAGGCCCAACTGCGTCCACAGTCCGGACGCTGTTGTCGGCATGAAAGGGGCTATCAGCAGGGCCGTGATCCGGAGCGATTCGACCGTATTGTACAGGACAGTGGCCAGACGCTCTGTCCTCTTCTCTTTATAAAGGGCCCAGGGTGCCGTCCCGTCGACATATCTGTTGGTGCGACGGATGATGTCCCAGATGTGGTTGAGCGCACTGTGAAACTCAATGTCGTCTCCGGTCTCGGAAAAGTGGCCCCGAATTTTGGGAAGAGCCTCGATACATGCTGCCTTCAACTTTTCATCCATCGCACCACCTTCGGACGGGGCGAGCACGGTCCCCCCTTGATATTGAACGATCATATTTAATGTTCTGTTGAGTAGATTTCCCAGGTCGTTGGCCAGATCGTTATTGTAGCGGTCGATAAAATTCTCCCAGGTAAAGTCACCGTCGCGTCCAAAGCTCCCCTCCCGGAGCAGGTAATATCGCAGGGGATCGGCCCCGTAAGCGTCAACGACATCCAGTGGCTCGACGACGTGGCCCAACGATTTGCTCATCTTCGCCCCCTTGAAATAGACGAAGCCGTGGCCGAAGACGGTTTTGGGCAACGGGACTTCGGCTGCCATCAACATCGCCGGCCAGACGATGCAGTGAAAGCGGGTGATGTCCTTGCCGATGACGTGGACATCGGCCGGCCAATGCTGAGAAAAGAGAGCTTCGTCGCTTCCATATCCGACAGCCGAGATGTAGTTGATGAGAGCATCGAACCAGACGTAGACCACGTGGGACTGGTCGATGGGCAGGGGGATACCCCAGTCGAAGCTCGATCTGGAGATGCTGATGTCCTCCAGCCCCCCCTTGATGAGGTTGACGATTTCATTTCGCCGGATCTCAGGGGTGATGAAATGGTGATTGGACTCGATGTGCTCGAGCAGTCTCTCTCCGTATTTGGAGAGGGCGAAAAAATAGTTCTCCTCCTCGATCCACTTCGGCTCTTTGGAGTGGTTTGGACATTTCCCATCCACCAGATCCTTCTCCTGCAGAAAGGCCTCGCACGACTCGCAGTACCATCCCTCGTAACTGTCCCGGTAAATGTCGCCCTTCTGGTATATCTTCAGAAACAGCTTCTGTACCGCGGCCCCATGCCGCTGCTCTGTGGTGCGGATGAAGTCGTCGTAAGAGATGTGCAGGTTTTTCCAGATGCGCTGAAACTGCTCAGCCATCCGGTCGCAGTACACGTGCGGGTCTAAGCCCTGGGCTGCTGCGGCCTTCTTTACGTTGACACTGTGTTCATCGTTGCCCATCAGGAAATGGACCTCATAGCCGTCCATACGTTTGAATCGGGCCAAGCAGTCGGCGCCAATCTTTTCGTAAGCTGTGCCGATATGAGGCAACGAATTTACATAATCAATGGCCGTGGTGATGTAAAATCTCTTTCCCATACACTCTCCTCTGAACAGGTCTGTCGTGGGGAGGCCCTATGAGTGATTGTCCGAAAACCCCACTTTTCGCCTCATTGCTCGCCCCGTTTCCACCGGACGGGACTGCTGGCGATGGCAATAAAGATGTACGTATGTTCAGGCCTTCAGAGTTTCCTTTTTTTCAATTTCTCGTACTCTTCCAGCGTTATTTTCTCTTCCCCGCCGCTCTCGTAGGCGATGTAGATCAGGTTTCGGAAGATATCCGCCCGCTCAATCTCCCCCTTTCCTCTCTCGGTCGTAATCTTCTTCCCAATCTCTGGAAAATGTTTCATCTCCTCCTTATACAGCCCCCATTCATACGAGAGGCAGCACATCAGTCGACCGCAGACGCCGGACAGCTTTGACGGTGTCAGGATGAGGTTTTGATCCTTGGCCATTTGGGTGGTGATAGGATCGAAGTCTTCGATGATGGTCGTACAACAGAGTTTCAATCCGCAGCATCCGTATCCACCGATCCGGCGGGCCTCCTCTCTAACACCAATTTGGTGCAGCTCGATGCGCGTGCGGTAAATGGCGGCCAGGTCCTTCACCAGGGCCCGGAAGTCGATCCGCTTGTCGGCCGTAAAGTAGAAGGTGATCTTATGGCCGTCGAAGCGGTACTCGACATCCACCAGCTTCATGGCCAAACCGTGCTCCTCAATCTTGGCTTTGCACGTTCTAAAGATGCCCTCCTCCTTGTCCCGGTGTTCTCGCAGTCTCTTCAGATCCTCTTCGGTGGCCTTGCGCAGAACGTTCTCCAACGGTCCCCTCCCCCTCTTCGAGCTTCCCTTTTGAATGACCCGCCCCATGTCCTCCCCTCTTTCGGCCGCAACAATGGCGTAATCACCCACCTTGAAGGGCAGGTTGAGCGGATTGAGGTAGTATCCCCTTCTCTCCCGTTTGAATATCACTTCCAAAATCTCAGTCATGCCACTTTCCTCCTTCTTCGCCACCTCCTTATGATCCATATCTTCCGCTCTTTTTCAGTTGCAGCATCAGTCCCATCAGGGCCAACTGTTGGTTCGCGTTCCTGTCGATCACCTCCAGGGTCCCTTTGACGGCTGCGATCCCCTTGCCTATCTCAGGGGAAGGGTATTTTCGGGCCAGCTTCCTCAGTTCGGCGAGGCGGTCGACGTTGGCGATCCCTTCGTTCTCTCTTCCCTCATGGAGAAGCAGAAGATCGCGCATCCAGAGGAGGGCAACGTTTAAAAGATTCTTCAGGTCGTCTCTATGAACTCGACCGCTTAACGATTCAGCCGCCTCCACCATCTCGGCCACAGTTGCTGACAACCCGACGGTGAGCACGCCGAGGGCCTCTTCCCTCAATCGGTCGACATCCTCATCTATGAACTCCATCGCCTTCCGGTAGTTCCCCACCGCCAATCGGGACGCCAACCGCGCCTTGGGCAGATCTGCCTTCAACCGGTCGATCAACGCCTTTTCAATCTCCTCCTCGCTCAGTGGATCGAGGCGCAGTTTCTGACACCTGGAGACGATGGTGGGCAGAAGAGCGTGAGGTCTGGCTGTGGTCAGGATGAGCACTGTTGCCGGTGGGGGTTCCTCCAGGGTTTTGAGGAGAGCATTGGCCGCTTCCGGGGTCATTCTGTCAGCCTCGGCCACGAGGACAACTTTCCACTTGCCCTCGAAGGGCCTATAAGCCAGTGCTTTCTGAAGTTCCCGGACGGCCTCGATGGATATGGAAGCCGGCTTGGTAAAGGGTCTGCTGAAGTACGGCTGTTGGGCCCTCTCTCGGAGGAGGATCCCGATCTCCTCCACCTTCATCGAGGAGGGGACAGGAAGGATTAGCTTCACGTCCGGATGCTGCCCCTGGGAGATCTTCAGGCACGACGGGCACGTGCGGCAGGGGGGATGCGAACAGTTGAGGAGCTTGGCCAGCTCGAGGGCCAAAGCATCCTTGCCCACCCCCTCGGGGCCGTGAAACAGGAGAGCATGGGGCAGGCGGTCCCTGTGAACCGCGGCCGAGAGGATCTGCTTGGCCCTCCCCTGACCGATGACCAGCTCAAAAGCCATCTTTCACTCCTCCCTGAGCCAGTCCATGGGATCGAGCTCTCTTGTGCCCTCCCGGATTTCGAAATGGAGCATCGAACCCTGCAGGGAACCCGTATCTCCCACCTTGGCAATGATCTCTCCGCCATCCACCTCATCGCCCTCGGCCACAAGGATCTCGGAAGTGTGGGCATAGAGGGTGTAATAACCATTGTGGTGATCGATGATGAGGAACTTTCCGTACCCTCTCAGCCAGTCGGTCATGATCACTCTCCCTGGGGCAACGGCCAGGATGTCCGCTCCGAAAGGGGCTCGAATGTTGATACCTTTGTTGACGGTGGTGGTCTTCAATACGGGGTGTCGATGGAGTCCGAACGCAGAGAGGATCCGGCCTTTCGTCGGCCAGGGGAGTCGGCCTCTGTACCGGGCAAAGTGCTCATAGATCACCTTCACATCCTCTGCCTTCTTCTGGGCCGCAATACGACGTCGTCGCTCCTTCTCCAACCTCCCGATGATCGCTTCAATCTGCTCGGCCTCCTCTTCAAGTTCCTTCATGGCCTGTTTCGAGGCGCTCAGTTGGGTTCTGACCACGGCTAAATGGTGGTTGCGCCGAGCCCGAAGGTGGTGTGCTCTCGCCTCCTCCTGCTCCTTTTCGCGGCGGAGTCTCCTGTTCTCGGCCAGTTTTGCGTTGAGTTCGTCTCGGGTGCGCTCCAGATAAGCTTTCTCCCTCTCGACCTCCGAGAGGACCCTCTTGTCAGCTTCGGCCGCCGCGCATACGTACTTGTACCGGCGAAAAAGATCAACGGGTGAACTGGCTGTGAACAGCGCCTCTAAGAGTTGAGATCGGCCCCGTTTGTACATTTGGCGGAGCCTCTGAACCAGTCTCCGCCGATGGACCTCCAACCGTTTCTCTGTGATTGAGAGATCCGATCGGGCCCGGTCGATCTCCCACTCCAATTCCTTCTGGCGTGAGTCCAATTTTGAGAGGAGCCCACCGAGGAGGGAGAGCTCCTTTTCGACGGTCCTGAGAGAGTCCAAGATGCCCGTCTCCTTTCCGCGCAACCGGTCCAGTTCCCCTCTACAGCTCTCAATCTGGGCCCGTATCTGCTTGAGGCTCTCTTCTTTGCCCTTGATTTTTGCGTCCAATTCCCGATCTTGAGCACCGCTCTC
>JBHIER010000120.1:0-8440 GCA_046760705.1 bacterium | reverse complement strand
TCACCGATAAACTTGTCGGCCACCGGATTGACGACCCCGTTCACTTCAATCACATCGACGTGCGTCTGGGCCAAAAGAGCCGACCCCCAGAGCAGAGGGGAAAGCAGACTCATAATATAACATATCCTAAAGTTCACTCTTCACCTCAGTTGGAAGGTCATCTTAATTCTATTATGCTGCACGTGATAAGCTAATGCGCCAAGCGAAATAAGTCAACCAAAAAATAAGGAGGCTCTGCCCCGTCACAACCGTTGCATCCGAGATCAGATTAGTATCGCAGGAGGGCGGCGATCTGGCCGGCCTCCGCAAGGCTCTCAATGGGGTCGGCAAAGTCGGCCTCCGCGCCCGAAAGCTTGAGCATCTCCACGATCTCGTTAACCACATCGATCTCAAACAGCGATTTCGAGCCGCAGGCCGAGCATGTTTCGACCGCCCCGACGTCGAGGTTATCGCACTCGCGGCACCGTCTGCCCTCAGGTTTGAACGTGCGATTAACGATCATCTCCTCCACCCGTCCTGCCCTTGCGGCCGACAGGACCTCATCGAGGCCCACGACACCGAGACCACCTCGGAGGTATTCGGCCCGAATCTTCTCCCACAGGTCTTGCTCAGACCGGCGCTCCTGCTCGAAGAACAGGTCCATTATGTCTTTGTTGATGGCACCTTCTGCTTTGCCTAAATCCAGCGCTTTCGCGGCGACCTTATTCTGCAAAGCCTGCGGGAGGTTATCGTGCACTATACGTAGGATTTCCTTGCTGCCCACGAGTAGAATACGTCTGAACTGCTCCTCCTTGTCCAGTTTTGTGAGGGCCTCGACAATTTCGCGGGCGTAGGAGAGCAGTTGCTTGTCGCGGCGGCGCTCATATCGCTGTTGTGACCACCCGCCCTTCTTGACGTGGTTCTTTACGTTGCCTTTGACGACCTCTTCGGACCCTGCCACGGCCGACGAAACGAGGAAGATGCGAGCCTTTTTATTGTCCGCAACGACGACGGCCACATTCTCGTACTCCTCCTGAAGCTCGGCCAGCGGCCTGATATACGGCGACGAATCGATCCATACGAGATCTTTGACCGGCGCCGCCAGCGGGACGGCCTGGAAGAAGTCGATGGCCCAGCATGAGAAGATGCAGAGTGAGCCACACCTCAGCGGGTTTCCTTCGAGATATTCTTGGACAGCCTTGACGTTTTCGTCGAAGTGTTCCCGTTCGTCCCTTTCGGCACCCCCGCCTTTTAGCACGCGGCGCACCCTTTGAAGCCTCTTTTCGAGCTCCGGCCCGGACCGCGGCCCAGCGAGATAGACGCTCAAAAAAGCCCTCTCCGGGGCCATCATCTCCGCAAGTCTTCTCAGATCAACATCAGCGAACATAATGACTCCCAACAGAGATCACAAGTGAGACCCGGTCGGCTTGTGTATGGGTCTCGATTCTAAGGTTTCCATTCATCTCCAGGCCCATTTGCCCCCAAATTACAAACAACCCAACGCCTTGTCAAGTACTACGAACAGGGATCTCGGCTTTTTTAAAAAAAAGCGTATGCGTGCTGGCCGTGAAAGCACCCGCGAGAGACAGTAGAAATTAGTGTAGCCTCTCAGAGTTTCGTCCTTAATTCTGGCCATTCTAAATGTCTGAAAGGAGATAGGACTCTTGTCGGAAATCCGAATATCCAAAACTTCTCCTCCGCGAAAGCGGGGCGTCCAAAATCCCTCCGAGTAACTATTCAGCCCACCTCTCTGGATAATTTCAGCTCACCTGTCATTCCGGTTCCGACGACAGGAGGATACCGGAATCTCCTGACTCTATGGCGAGATTCCTCCATTGTGCTCAGCTTCAGGCGGAATGACAGTGCATAGCTGAATTCGATTTTCGGATACCCCTGTCCCTGACTGGACAGAGTATTATATCCCGCTGGGTGCATGTTATCCCCCTTCATTCCGTCCCATGCCGGCCTCGATTGTCAAGGCGATGAAATGGCGAGAAAAGAGTTGATTTTTGTATACCCTATTAGTAGATTGACACGTAAAAATTTCCAAATCTGCCCGGCTATATAGCTGTCGGGATATCAGTGAGAAGAAGACACGTAGATCAGAAAGTGAGCACTATGAAACACTCTCATACAAAACTTAATCGAAAGAGTGAAATGAGCCTGGATATGAACAAGGGTGAATCGATGGAAGAAAAGATCAGATGGTTTCTCAGAACAAAGAAGATGTCAGGAATTTAGAATGGATATTGCGTAAGGCAATGGAAAAGTGACGCACAATAGCTGCAGTCGGCAACAGGAGCCGGCATTTTATCCCAGATTATGCGTAAGAGGTAATAGACAAGATGTAGCCAGAGTAGAATCTGATGCGACAGAAGCAGTGGGGAGAAGTGGCCGTCTCGCATACTCTGGCCCCATATCCGTGGGGGTCGAGCATGAACGCCAATCAACAAAGAGGTGACCTTGAGCCCTCTGGATCATCCTATCAAGTCGGATGATGACTGCCCCCCTGTTACTGCCTGACTCGCTCGGGCAAGCCAGAGACCGAGCCGCTGAGCGGAGCGGACCGTTTGGTGATTGATATTTTTCTCATTTGAATTTGTTTCGAGTTTCGATATTCGAATTTCGGATTTCCATGTCCCTGATAGCTTAATGGATATTCACAGGATTTTCTTTGTAATAACATATTGCGATAAATGGTACAGATACGTTGCCATATTTTCCAGTTGTTCGGACCAACATTGTTCTGCTTGCCGCTGAAGGCTTGGAGAGAGATTGTATGCAAATAGCAACCGATGTGCATTATGAAAGCTGTGCATAGGGGAGAAGAATGAGAGCTGGCGATTCTCACTTTCGCACGAAAGCGAGAATGCCCCAATCCTTGACGGCGAGTCTGTTTCTGGGACTCTCCGAGTGGAGGACTCTTCGAGTGGAGAATCGAACTGAATAGTATGTGTCGGAAACCCTGCTTTTGGCCTCATTGCGAGCCAGGTGTTGGGCCTGGCCTGTGGCCAGAGGGCCGGTTGAATAATCTATCCTACCGGGCTTGATCGAGCTGGAGCGATATAGAGAGCAATGGCCATCTTATACAGCGAGGAAGTTATTGCTCATGCGGGCATAGTTTAGAGGGGGTGGCGGTCAACAGACGCCACCCCCTCGCTCAAGATGGTTACCTAACAAGCATCATCTTCTTTGCTCCCAGAAAGCTCCCGGCCTCAATCCTATAAATGTAGACACCCGATGCCATCTCTCGGCCATTGTTATCCTTTCCATCCCAAGTGACAGTGTAAAACCCTGCCCTCTGTCCTTCATCCACCAACGTCCGCACCTCTTGCCCAAGAAGGTTGTAAATCTTAAGAGTGACGTGGGGTGGGGACTGATCACTGATCACTGAATACTGAATACTGGTTACTGGATTGAAAGGGTTAGGAAAGTTCTGTGCCAAAACATAGGTGCTGGCGAGTCTCTGTTCTGTGCTAAAGAAGCCCTTGGCAGTAGCTGCTCCGGCAAAATCGTCGAGGAGACGGGATAGGCTCAGTTCCCCCCAACCGCTGGCACCATCTTTAACCCGAAAGATGACCTCAGCGATTGGAGCAGACCCATGGGTATTGATGGCCTCTGTATGGAAGCCGCCCAGGGTGATGACTCCCGGACTGTTCTCACTGCCATTCAAGGCAATCCAATCGTTTGTTGCAGTAGTCTTGACGACCTCAACGAAGTCCAAGAGATGGGCCGGGTATATGAGACTGGCACCGAAAGCAGAAAGTCCCTGAGGATTATCCACGGAGAGAGGAAACTTTACCAAATCTCCTGGATCACCAACCACTTCGCCCAGGCTCACAGCGAATGGTTCCTTTGCTTCCTGGGAACCCTTGGCAACAGGACCGCATTCACATTCGGGCGGCCACTCTTCGATAAGGTATCTCCAGAAGATGCAGAGTGCATCGCCTGGGGTCACCTCACCATCGCAATTCACCTCGCCTGCGTCGCAACAACACTCGCATCCCTCCACCTGGCAATCGGCCGGACATTCCCCTAAAAGATAGCACCAGAAGGCACACAACGCATCTCCAGGCGTGATCTCACCATCACAGTTAAGATCACCAGGCTCACAACGCTTGCAAGTGAACGTATCACAACAGGTGTTCCACCCTGCCAGGTCGTCCTTCAGGTTCTGCAGGCACAACTGGCTTTGAAGACCGTCATCACATTCGGTGCAAAGAACCTCGAAAGTCACTTTGGCGATGGAGCCTGTGGTATCTTCATGGATTGCTTCGGTGTTAAATCCTCCAACTCTAATAACGCCAGGAGTTATTTCTATTGCTTCGAAGAAATCCCAGCCTTGAGTCAGATCACCTTCTTCTGCCCCCACAAAATCCAGCATGCTGGTGTCGTAGCTGAGCTCCAGTCCAAAGGCATCGATCGGGTTCTGGTTTTGGTATATCTTAATCTCAGTAGTACCGACATCGCCCGCACAGCCCTCAAAATCGGTCGGCTGGACCAAATCGGGAGGATCACAATCGCAATCAACGGTAAAAAAGGTGTCGCTCACATCGCAGCAGGTGGGGTTTTCGTAATCGCAGATTCTCACCAAGCAGCAGTCCGAAGGGGTGTCGGGTACAGGCCGTATGTAGGAGCCGTCATCGTCTGTATACAAAAGGAGAAGTTGCCAAGTCTCCCCACAGTCGGTTGAGTATTCGATGGTCACCTTGCCGCTGGTATTGCAGGATGTCCAAGTGATTTCCCAAGTATCTCCGACACACAAAACCACACCACCGTTGGGCGAAGTGACAGTGATATCACATGTCTTTTTTTCAAACACAACTATGAAGCGCAGAGGGTTTTCCCTTAATGCGCAACCAGGACAACACCCTCTTCCTTCCCATGCCATAAGAGAGTCGCCCTCCAAACGCCACCCGAAACCGGAATGGCAATTATCAATGTAAGGGTGAGACACCCCACCGATCCTCCATTCAGGATTGGTGGCCTTTATATACCCCGCACAGCCCGGATACGCCCCTGTTGCCCCGGCAAACTGAATATACACCGGCACTTCATCGCCATCATAGAGTAACCGTGAAATGAAGGAGGTATTTAGTTCCCATCGGTCACCTGATGGGTGGGTGCGCCAGGTATAGTCACTGCTATCTGGCAGAAAGTCCCTGAAATAGCGGTTGGCACGAGCGGGATTTCCATCCGGATCCGTAGGCTGTAGATATGCCTGTTTACACTGGCCTACTTGTGTCTCCTTGCCAAAGATGATCCAAGGGGCAGAATTGCTACCCCACTGATCAGTTATGCAGGCCTCGATGTCGAGTGGCTTGTTTTCATTCATCGATATGGCGCCAAGTTGATGCAATGCATTGGATATTCTGGTTCCAACCTCCCCCTCCATCTGGAGCGACAATAGGGTCATGCTTTCGGAGATACTGAAGGAGCCAGATGGGTCCAGACGATTCGCAGAAAGCTCATCTTCAGAGATCTTCTGGGCTACGCTGCCTCTTGTAAATACAACTATGCAGCGCAAGGGATTTTCCCTCAGCGCACAACCAGGACAACAGGCCCTCCCTTCCCACGCCAAGAGGGAATCGCCATCCAATCTCCAGCCGAAAGCTGAATGGCAATCATCAATGTAGGGATAAAATACCTCACTGATCCGCCATTCAGGGTTTGTACTCTTTATATACCCCACACAGCCCGGATACCCACAAGCTGCCCCGGCAAACTGAATATATACCGGCACTTCATCGCCATCATAGAGTAACCGTGAAATGAAGGAGGTATTTAGTTCCCATCGGTCACCTGATGGGTGGGTGCGCCAGGTATAGTCACTGCTATCTGGCAGAAAGTCCCTGAAATAGCGGTTGGCACCTGCGGGATTTCCATCCGGATCCGTTGGCTGAAGATATGCCCGTTTAATCTCACCTATCTGCGCCTCTTGGCCAAAAATGATCCACGGCGCAAAATTGCACCCCCACTGATCGGTTATGCAGGCCTCGACCTCCAAGCCTGGCGTCGCATATAACTTCACCTCGTCAACCCATCCTTTTCCACCACCACTACCCAAGAGTAGGTGGCTATAGGGCTGATGCAACGGAAGACCTGGATTGCTCTGTATTCCTCTATAGGTGCCATCTATCCAATATTCTGCTGTCCCATCGTCGATATCCACCCTCATTTTCACCCCGTACCATAGGTTAGCTTCCCAAGGCTGTATAGCGGCCCCAGCGGTACCATATATATTGCCATCTTCCCTAAAGATCATCAGACCAGTCCACCATGAACCACTGGGAGTGTGACCGTAAACAAGGCCAACGCCCAACTCCCAGTCGTGACAACTTCCACTCGTAAAAATGTCACCACTCCCCTTTAAATAAGCTTCTATCCATATCTCCGATGGGAAGGAAATGGGTAAATGAGCCTCCGCTGCCCAACAACCCGTGTGGGAGCCATAAATTTGCAGAGATCTCGATCCAGAGACACTGGTAACGTCAGTGACAATATTATTAACCGGATCACTGACAGCATTGTAATATGGTTCCCATCCACCCTCTGATGGGAAAGTGCTAACATCGTAGCTTTCAAAATCATCAGAGAAAGGAAGAGTTACAGATGGTGAATAATCTTGTCTCTGGCCTTTTGTGTCAACTTGGGCTACTGCCTGTTGCGTCAAACCCACTGTGAAAACGCAAAAAACAACGACAAGTAAGGTCAAGGGAGTCGGCAGCTTGTTTAATTTCAATCCATTGGACTTCATCTCACACCTCCTCTGTGTCGAGGTTAACAAATGGATCAAGGTCAACAAACTCAACTGGTTGATTAATCCTTTTAACTTCATTTTGATCCCTCCATGTTTTGATTTATCTGTCAACGAGCTACCTGCTGTTACACTGTGAGAACTTTGAAGTCTTCTCAGCATTGGTCTCCTCCTTCTCAAAAAGGTGAACGGTTGACAGTGGATTAACAATTACTGAGTATTTAAATATGCATCACCTCCTCCTGCCAAAACTTCTGTTAATTGGTGAATGGATAATTGGTTAATTGGTTAATTTCCCATCATTGTCCGTTCATCCGCATATCCGTTTACCATTTGATCTCTTGTCCATTAGTCCATTCATCCGTTTATCCGATCTGCATCCGTTGTCAAATCCGTTTATCCGTTTGTTCTATCCGTTGTCTTGTCCGTTGTCTTATATTCTGGAAATAATGATAGTGCAGCGCGTTGATACGAGTTCAGTACTGCATCCGGTCTGTGCCTTTGGAGCTCCGCTGCTTGCCGTGCCATATTCCTGATGGTCACCGTCTGTTGCTGGTGTATACGCCCCTTGCCTCCACATAAAGAGCACGCCGGCGGTTCTTCCACCCCGCGACCACGACATATGGGACAAATGGGTTCAGAAGATTTAGTCAATCTTTTTATTAGGTCAATTAGCCACAACCGCGTCGTCCTACGTTATCGGTTGCGCTGCTCGAATCGTCCTACGTTCTATGGTTGCGTCTTTTAACACGATCAAAAGTGTAATCGTAGCTAGCATCCCGCAAATAGTGTGCCAGCAGTGTGGGGAAAAGGAACCTTTTTATTGAGTACGTATTAACTTAATGCAGACCAAACGATTACAGGCATTGGAATTTTTGAATAAAGTGGGGATTGGTAGCAGATTGCTCCAAAAGAGGAACAAAATCCGTGTTCATTTTCTGGAATTTGAACACGGCTGTGTTTAGGAAATGAACATGCGGCCACAAAACTTCACAAAAGCACACAAAAAGTGTTATTTGCAACTTCCTGAATCTTTCACCAAAAAATGCATAACGCACAACGCACGACCCATGATGTCTGCGTATGAGCTATGTAAGAAATGCCCGGAAGCTCTTATTGGCATTAAATGGTGTGAATGATCAACGTTGATGGCGGCTGCTAAGGAACAGGACGAAATTAGAAAAAGGCTCAGTAAAAAGTTGAAAGACTGGAACAGTACTGCAGAGATTAGAAAATGGAGAGATACGAGACGCTCGTCTTAGATGCTTCAGTCATTTTGAAGTGGTATAAGGAGGAGGAAAACAGCGACAAGACTTTAGAAATACGGGATAAATGCATCCGGGGTGAAATTCAAATTAGTGCCCCTCATTTGGTTCTCTATGAAATGGCCAATGCCTTGAGGTACAGTAGAGAATGGACCTAAAGACATAACTCGTGTCCTAATCTACTCGAGGATCTTTTGAAACCACTTTACTTAGAGACAACCAAAGCTAAGTTACTGGCCATCTCCCATGACTTTCTAAATTTGTCTATATCAACCTTTTTTCTTCCCTCTGAGGGATCGAGGATTCTTGCATGGTCATCCCCAATTTCTTCAACAATTACAGCATGGGTACAGTTTATTCCCTCCAAAAATAGAAGATTTATAAATAATCAGTAGATCACAAAACCGTATATTAGTCACAAATGGTTATATGGGGGCAG
>JBHIER010000119.1:0-8470 GCA_046760705.1 bacterium | reverse complement strand
GACCGATCCTCTTGACCAACTCTCATTCAATAGACACAAGAATCCCCATACTTCACCCTGGGCAAGCACGGGGCTCTTAAAAGATATATGCAGAATAATCTTTTGGGTATATTTATCTGAGAGAGAAGGAACAAGATTGCTCATCTCCTTTCAAATTTGGAATTTTCTCACTCCTCGACCGCAATATAACCAAAATGTGAACGAATGTCAAGCAAAAAATTCAATTTTTCCACGATGCGGCAAATTTTTTTCCATCGCTGGCGAGCCTGCCCCGGTAGCCGCCGATTGGTGTGCGCGCTCAATGACACCCATCCCCGCGTGCGAACTTTGGAAAGTTCGGCTACACCCCTACGAACAAATGCCTGGAGTTATCGTAATCGCTATGGAGAGCGCGGCTACTGCACAGGAGGGTTTGAGAGAGGATGAACATGGGCTCCATGACTGGGGGTTGGGGTGCAGGAGAACAACTCCTGCCCCAGGAAGAATTTTTTGCACAGGGGTGTAATCTATCCTGCGGGGTCCGCTTTTGCAAAAGGTCGACACAGAGGTCGGCCCCTACAATTGGGGATACCCTCACCACTTCAGACTTCTCTCGGGGATAATCGTGAATGGAGCCTGTCCCACACTCGCAGGGATTTGATCTCCCGAAGATCACCGGTGTGATACTTCAGGAAGGCTCGAAGTAGATTATCAATCTCCGCAGCCGCTCCCTGAGGCGGAATATGTCTGGTCACATTTTCAGCCCGTACCCGCTGCAGGTGACGGAGGAAGTTGAGGGATTTTTGGGAGAGCGCATAGGCATCTTCATCTTTTGTGGCGCAGGTGGAACATAAAACACCCCCCCTCGGAAGGCTGAAGCCAAGGGGGCTCCGCCCAGCTCTCCGCTTGCACCTCACACATGTGCCAAGTTCCGGCTTGAAGCCGAGAAGGGCTAACATGCGAAGTTCGAAGAACCATAAGAGGATGATGAGATCTTTCGATCGAACCCTCTCCATCGCCTCGAAGGTCTCCAGGGTCAGGGCAAAGAGGGCCTGATTCTCCGCCTCCATGGGCGTCAGACGATCCACCAGCTCGCACAGGGCACTGGCGTAGCTGAAACGCTCAAGATCGCCGTGCAGACCGTGAAAGGGGGTGACGATGTCACTCTGGCTGAGGGTGTGCAGCTCCCGACCTTCCTTTTTATAATAGACGACCGAAATATGCGTGGACGACTCCAGATTCCCACGGAGACGACTCTTGGGTCGGCGCACCCCCTTGGCCACCACCGCGCTCTTGCCGTATTTTTTTGTATAGAGAGTGACGATCTTGCTCGACTCACCGAAGTTGTGAGCTTTGAGAACGAGCGCCTCTGTCTTGCAGATTGCCATATAAATGGAATTGAAAATTAGCAGTTAACAATTAGCAATTGAAAATAGAGTGCATAACGCCAAATGAGAAAAGTAAAAATTAGTGATTTTTCAGAACCATTCTTCATGAGGTCTTTTTTTGCTTTTGCGGTAAGGATACTTTTTGGGAAAATAGCACGAAGCTCTTCACATTCTTGGAGAATTGGCTCCAGCCAATGTACCTGCTCGCAGGAGTGCCAGATCATCCCCAGGTTCTTTCAGTCTTTCATTTTGCGTTGCTCATTTCCCGGTGCCAATTTTCAATTGTCTGCTAACCGACGCCAGTCCACTTCAATAGGAGCGCGGCCAGGCCAAAGTAGATAACCAGACCGGTTATGTCGTTGGACATGGTGACGAAGGGGCCGCTGGCCAGAGCAGGGTCTACTTCGAGCCTGTCGAAGAAGACAGGCACCAAAATGCCCAAGGATGCGGCCACAGTAACGGCGCAGAACATGGCCCCTCCGACAATAATGCCGAGCAGTCCGTTTCTCAGCCAGATGTAAGCGACAGTACCAACTGCCCCGCCACATATGGCCCCCATAAGCACCCCGATGCGCAACTCCCGCCACAACCGCCTCCGCAGATGGTGGGTATCGATTTCGCCAGTGGCCAGCCCCCTCACTGTCATGCTCGACGATTGCAACCCGATATTTCCCCCCATAGCGGTGATGACAGGTATAAAAAAGGCCAGGGCCAGCAGCGGCCCCAAGGTCTCCTTGAAATGGCTAATGATGGTCCCGGAAAGGATGCCTCCGCATAGACTGGTAATGATCCAGGGCAAGCGCCAGCCCGCTACCTTCAGAGCCGACGTTTCACCGATCTCTTCGTCGTCGGTTCCAGCCATCTTGGAGAAGTCTTCGGAGACTTCGTCCTCCATGACGTCAACGATATCATCGATGGTGATCCTTCCCACCAGGTTCCCCCCCCTGTCCACAACCGGCACCGCGAGCAGATCATATTTGCTGACGATGTTGGCCACCTCCTCCTGATCCATATCGGTGGTGACGCTGGCCACGTCGGTCTCCATGATCTGAGATATTTTTGTGTCCGGAGGGGAGATAATAAGCTGCCGCAGAGGCAGTACACCGGTCAATACCCCGCGCTCGTCAGTGACATAGACGTTGTAGATCTCCTTGATCTCCTCAGCCGCCTTCCGGATCTGTTCGATGGCTTCCCCGACGGTTGCGTCCTGCTGAACGGCCACAAACTCTAAGGCCATAATGCCGCCGGCCGACTCCTCAGGATATTTCAGGAGCTCTTTGACCTCATCGGAGTCCTGTTTGTCGATGGAGTCAAGAACCACCTCGGCCACCTCGGTGGGCAGCTCGCTGACGATGTCGGTGGCGTCGTCGGAATCCATCTCGTCGACGATCTCCGAGAGGCGCTGCTGGTCCAACCTGTCCAGCAGACTCTCCCGGGAAACATCCTGCACCTCCAAGATGACATCGGAGGCCACCTCCTTGTCCAGAAGTCCAAAGAGAAATCTGCGATCCTTCTCCGGGAGTGTGTCCAAAAGATCGGCAATGTCGGCCGGATGAAGATCGGTCAGCAGATTGATAATATGTCCCTTCGCATTCTGCCCGATCAGATCCTGAATATCATCGGCCAACTCATCCATCTTAAGCTCTGCCACAGCACCTTTCCTCTATTCTGTTTTGTCGGCGAAGATCGTCTCCTGTCCGAGTCTCACCTCTGGTCTATCTTCAACAGGGGGTGTTGTTTCTTTCCCTTGATCGCTGATGGTCTTCTCAGGCACGACCGTACCGCCGGAGATGACCAGTTTGAGAGCCTCCTCAATGGTCATGTCGAGAGTGGTGATCTCGCTCTTGGGCAGGAGAAGGAGAAATCCTGACGTCGGGTTGGGCGTCGTGGGAAGGAAGACGTTGCACACCTCGGTGTCGGTCCTCTCCTGAACCTCTCCTCTGGTCTCGGAAGTCAAAAACCCGATGGCGTAGACCCCCTTGCGCGGATATTCGACCAAGACCGCCTTGCGGAAGACCGTTCCCTTCTTTGTCAAAAATGCCTGGCTGATCTGCTGCACGGCGACGTAGATGCGATTGAAAATAGGGATGCGGGCCATAATTCTGTCGCCGTATTCGATCAGCTTCTTGCCGACAAGGTTTCTGGCCAGCATGCCGGTGAGAATGACCAGCAGCACAAGAGTGACAAGACCGATCCCGGGTATCCGGCGGCCGATGAGGTCGAAGAAGCCCCACTGCGTCAGCAGCCCGCTGAGCAGGCCATCGATCTTGAAGAAGAGCTGCCAGAAGACGTAGGCCGTGACGACGATGGGTGTGAGCACGACCAGCCCGGTGATGAAATGGGTGCGCAGCCGCTTAAAGGTTTCCCTGTCTCTCTTCGCCCGACGATCCATCCTTTCCCTCACCTTTCTTCCACTTCTCCCCTTGCAGAGAGGGGACCATTCTGTAGATGATCTCTCCTCTCTTGATCATCCCGTACTCCTCCCGGGCAATCTTTTCGATGTATTCGGGGTCGTTCTTCAACAAGTCCGCCTCCTCCTTCAACTCCTGCTGTCTGAGGTGGAGGGCCTCGATGGCCTGCTCCATCTGGGCGATCTCTCTCTTCTGTTTCCAAATCCGGTAGGCCCCGTAATCTCCGAGGAGAAAGACGTAGACGAGAAGGAGAACGGCCCCGAGGAGCAGCCCCCGGCCGATGCTCTTCTTTGCGGAAGAGGTGGATTCTCTCTTTCTGCTCGGATCAGGATGATCTCTTTTGGACATGGATCCCACCTCAGTGGCCGTGAGTACGAAAGGCATCGAAGCCCAAATAGAGGGCCCGATCCTCCAGCTCCTCTTCGATCCGCAACAGTTGGTTGTATTTAGCCACGCGATCGGTTCGGGATGCGGAGCCGGTCTTGATCTGGCCGGCATTGGTGGCCACAGCTACATCGGCGATAGTGCTGTCCTCCGTCTCGCCGGAGCGGTGAGAGATAACGGTCGTATAGCCGGCCTTCTGAGCCATCTCAATCACGTCCAGAGTCTCTGTCAGCGTTCCGATCTGATTGAGTTTGATGAGAATACTATTGGCCACTCCTTGGTCAATCCCCCTTTCCAGCCGATCGGGATTGGTGACGAAGATATCATCCCCCACCAGTTGAATCTTCGAACCCAATTGCTCGGTCATGTACGCCCATCCCTCCCAGTCGTCCTGGCCCAAACCGTCCTCAATAGAGATGATAGGATAGGTCTCGACCAATGAGGCATAGTAGTCGACCATCCCCTTGAAGCTGAGCATCTTCTTCTCCGATTTCAGATGGTAGGATTTCGGCTTGTAAAATTCACTGGCAGCAGGATCGAGGGCAATAAATACCTCTTCTCCGACCGCGTATCCGGTTCTGTCAATGGCTTCCACGATGGTCTGGAGGGCCTCTTCATTCGATTTCAGGTCAGGGGCAAAGCCCCCCTCATCGCCCACACCGGTGTGATAGCCCTTCTTCTTGAGCACCTCTCTCAGAGTGTGAAAGATTTCTGCCCCTGTTCTGAGGGCCTCGCAGAAGCATAGAGCGCCGGCAGGGACGATCATAAACTCCTGAAGGTCGAGGGTGTTGTCGGCGTGCACGCCCCCGTTGATGATGTTCATCATCGGGACAGGCAACACTTTGGCGTTCACCCCCCCGATGTATTGATAGAGCGGAAGCTCGAGGGCCGATGCGGCCGCTTTGGCCGTGGCCAAGGAGACGCCTAAGACGGCATTGGCTCCCAAACGGCCCTTGTTCTCCGTGCCGTCCAATTCGATCATGATCTGATCGATGGTCGTCTGCTCCAGAGCGTCCTCACCGATCAGCTCCTCTCTGATGATCTCGTTCACGTTGCACACCGCCTTGACCGCCCCTTTGCCCCGATAGCGGTTGGCCTGCCCGTCCCGCAGCTCAATGGCCTCGTGCTCACCCCTGGACGCCCCTGAGGGCACCGCGGCCCGACCCACAGCACCTCCGGCAAGGGCTACGTCCACCTCGACCGTCGGATTACCCCGGGAATCGAGAATCTCTCTGGCATAAACATCCACTATGGTTGTCATCGTCCGCTCCTCTTCGCACAGTTTAGAACAGAATGGGACCGCTCAAAAGTGACCATAATGTAGTAATCATGAGAGAAGTTGTCAAGAAATTAAACAGGGTGGGCTCACTTGCCGTACAGCTCCTTTCGCCTCGCTTCCAGAAGGTCGTTTTCGAGGCCGGCACATTCGCTGCGAACAACATCCAGGACCTCCTTCAGACTGTCGATACAATAGTCGGGCTCGTCGGAGATGGCCTCGGAGGTGTTAGGAAACCAGACGGTCGTCATACCCATGTGTTTGGCTCCTTTAATGTCCCGTTCCAGGTTGTCGCCTATGTGGATGGCCTCAGGACCGGTGCATCCGGCCTTGGAGAGGGCGAGCTCGAAGATCCGCGGGTCCGGCTTCCACACCCCGGCCTCCTCGGAACAGGTGAGGGAATCGAAGAGATCAATGATGGAGAGACGAGTCAACTGGTCAATCATAAAGTCGTGATCGATGTCGCTGATGAGTCCAATGTGAAGCCGAGACCCCCGGAGGGTGCGCAACACGCCCTGCGCCTCCGGGTACAAGCGAAGATGTTCCCGATGCTTGGAGACGTAGAGGTGGCGAAACCAGTGCAGGTCCTTTCTCTCAGGAGTGAGGCCCAAGCTGGCCATGAGAAAGTGGAAGGACCTGCGGACGATCTCTCGCCCCAGAATCATCTGCGAGCCCAGAGGGTCTTGGAGCAATGAGCCGATGGAGCGGTTATATTTGGCCGTCAACTCCTCAACACTTTCCGCCACCCCGTATCGGGCCCGCAACCCCTCCATCATCTCCGCGTGAGCCCTTCGATCGCTCTCGTAATCCATGAGCGTTCCGCCGAAGTCGAAAAAGAGAGCTCTCTTCTGTTGACCCATCACCCGCCTCTCCGTCAAGTTACGTAGTCCTTCTTCTGTCTTCGGGTGTGAATATTGAACCCTACCTATCCAACCGGGGTTCACTCCAGGACATGGATGTTCTTCCTCTTGCACATCTGTTTGAGTACCTTAGGCCATACGGTGACACTGACCTCACCGAGGTGGGCCTTCCTGAGCAGAAGCATGTAGGTGCGGGACTGCCCAATGCCGCCACCAATGCAGAGGGGGATCTCGTGGTTCAAGATCATCCGGTGGTACGGCAATTTGAGGAAATCTTGCTGGCCGGAGATCTCAAGCTGTTGCTTGAGCGTCTGGCCATTGACGCGGATGCCCATGGACGAGAGCTCGTGGCGGCGCTTTGTCACCGGGTTCCAGACAAGAATATCACCGTTCAGGCCGTGCATAGGTCTGCCGTCCTTGGACTTTGTCTCCGTGACCCAGTCGTCGTAGTCTGCCGCCCTCATCTCGTGGGGATAGCCGTCCTTGAGCGTCCAGCCGACCCCATAGATGAAGATCGCGGGATACTCCTGCAAGATCGCTGTCTCGCGCTGCTTACGCGGCATATCGGGGAACCGGTCAAGAATGTCTTCGGCATGCAGAAACGTAAGCTCCTCGGGCAGGTTGGGATACTTGTCCGTCCTCAACTGGGGGAAGAGCTGCTGGACACGGGCCTCGGCGCCCTTGAGGACCTTCCAGATTTTCCTTACCACTTCCGTCAGGAAGTCCAGGTTGCGCTGATCTTCTGTGATCACCATCTCCCAGTCCCACTGGTCGACATAGGCGCTGTGATCGTGGTCGAGGAAGTAGTCCTTGCGCACGGCGCGCATGTCGGTGCAAAGGCCCTCTCCTGCCTCCATGCCGAACTGCTTGAGCGCGACACGCTTCCACTTGGTTGCAGCCTGCACTACCTGGGCATCTACTGGGTGCTTGTCATAGTCGTTTGAAATGTGGAACTGGATGGGGGTACGTGAGCCATCACGGTCCAGTAAATCGTTCACGCCGCTCTCAACGTCTACGATCAGAGGAACCGTAACCATCATCAGATTGAGTTCCTTGCACAGATTCTCCTCGATGTAGTTTTTCACTGCAAAGATGGCCTTCTGCGTCTCTTTTGGGGTCAGCAGAGAGCTGTAGTCCTGTGGCAGGATTTTCTCCAGCTCATCATAGTCGCCGATGCCGGGCCCAGCCAGGTCCGACTTCTTGTCTGCCATCGATTCACCTCCTTTTAGCAATTGGCTTCCTCTGGAGGAAACACAAAGTGCTATCCCCAACAAACTCTCTTGGAAAACGGAACATATTGGATTTCATACTCTCGTCAATAAAATATACCAGAGGAAGGACTCGATGTCAATGCAGTTATCACAGATTTAGGGAAAGTTTCCCTTTAGATCTCCATCTTTATTCTCAATTCCAAAGTTCAGGCGGGTAGGATCCCCTCTTGATGGGGACAAAAAAGGCTGGGCTCAAATGGACCCTTCCGTTCTCCAAAAAACGGTTGATTCTCTCAGATGTTTCCGTTATTTTAAGCAGACCTTGAAAATGGCGCCGTATCAAGGAAAGGACCAACGCCCAACGCGCAGCGATAGGAAAAGAACGTATGGTTGAGATGGACAAACTCGTTTCTCTCTGCAAGCGAAGAGGGTTCATCTTTCCCAGCAGTGAGATTTACGGAGGTCTGGGGAGCTGCTGGGATTACGGCCCCTTGGGTGTGGAGATGAAAAACAATGTCAAGGCCGAGTGGTGGCGCTCGGAGGTCCGAGAGCGTGAGGACATGGTCGGACTGGACAGCTCCATTCTGATGCATTCCAAGATATGGGAGGCTTCGGGCCACGTGGAGAGTTTCACCGATCCGTTGGTGGACTGCAAGTCCTGCAAGCTCCGGTTTAAGGCCGATGAGATCGAGGGGGACGTCTGCCCCAAATGCGGCGGCGAACTGACGGAGCCTCGCCAGTTCAATCTCATGTTCAAGACGTTTATGGGTCCGGTGGAGGACGATGCCTCGGTGATCTATCTCAGGCCGGAGACGGCCCAGGGCATCTTCGTCAACTTCAACAATGTGCTGACGACCTCCAGGCAGAAGCTGCCCTTCGGCATCGCCCAGATCGGCAAGGCCTTTCGCAACGAGATCACCCCCGGCAACTTCATCTTCCGCACCTTGGAGTTCGAGCAGAT